>JBAZVY010000001.1:0-10525 GCA_041660645.1 Elusimicrobiota bacterium
CGGGGCGGCCTGTTCCGGCGCGCCATTGCGCGCGATGGCCTTGAGCAGATAGGAACGCTCGTAGCCATCTCCGGCCTGGTAAGCCTTCAATAGCTGCGGCACGATGTCGGACACGCCGGAAAGGTTGGCCAGGACGCTGGCGGCATTGACGCGGACCCACCGGTCCCGGCTGCTGAATTGAGCCAGTATCTCCTGGCGGCCCGGCATCAGGGCTTGCGGACCGATCTTATACAAGGCGCCGACCAGCTTCTGACGCAAGGCAGCGCCGGCGCCGCCCATGGCTTTTATCACTGCCGGGACTACGGTCTGCGCCTCTTCCTTGAAGTCGGCGCCAGAACTATAGATGGCTTCGGCCGCGGCATACTGCACCTTATCATTAGGATCGCCTAAGGCCGCGGCATACAAAACGAACAACTCCCGCGATGCGTAGCCGGAGCCTCCCGCTATAGCGAGCGCGATGGCGCGGACCGCCGGGCTGGGGTCCGCCAGCAGGTCCAGCGCCGCGGGGACCGTATACTGCGGCTGCCCCGCGCCGTAGACCACGGATTTAAAGCTGTCCGCCCGTTCATAATCCTTAGCCGACAACAATTGTTCCAACGCCGGCAGGACGACGCGAGCCGAAGGGCCGATGGCTCTCAAACCGTACATGGCGCCGCTAGCGGCATAGGCATCGTCCTCGCACGCCATTTTCAACAACACGGGCAGGATATCGGCCGGCGCGGCGCCTGTCGCCGGCAAGGCCTGAGCCGCATCATAACGCACATATTTATCGTCGTCGGAGAGACCGGCCAACAGGGCGGAACGCGCACCGCGCGCGGCCAGACCGAGTTTACCCAAGGTCCGGGCCGCGGCTTGGCGCACATCCCGATCCCTATCTTTCAACAAGGGGATCATGCGCGCTGGCGTCGCCGCTCCCGCCGGCTCCAGCGCAGCTAGGGCATTGACGCGCACGCAGGCATTGGGATCTTCCAGCGCGGCCAGCAGCTGCGCGGCCGCTGGCTTCGCGTTCCGGACCGACGAATTCAACTCCTTAGCCGCGGCGCAGCGCACCTCGGCGTTCTTATCGGAAAGGGTCTTAGCCAGGCCATCGAGTGCGCGCTTATTGCCTAGGCTGGCATTGCGCAGCAGCCGGCCCAGCCCGCCGACCGCGGCCTGGCGGGTAGAATTCTTGATGCTGGCTGCGGCCGCCAGCAAGTGGGGCAGAGCCTCGCCGCCCATATCTCCCAACGCCAACGCCGCGCTCTTTTGCACGTTGGCCGCCGGGTCCTGGAAGGCTTGCGCGATGTCGGGCATATGCTCTTTGCCCGGCCGCAGCTCGCACAACGCATCCATGGCATAGTAGCGCACGCCGGCATCGTCGTCTTTCAACGCCAACAGCAATTCCGACACGACTGCGGCGTTGCCGGAAGCTCCGATCTTGCCTAAAGCGTTAGCGGCGACGGCGCGGATACCGGCGTCCTGGTCATGCAAAGCGCGGATGAGCTTCGCCTGCGCGCGCGCTCCGCTGACGGCCGCGAGCGCACTCACCGCGGCCTTGCGCACCGCGGCCGCCGGATCCCGCAGCAGCCGTTCCACTTCAGATACGCCTGAGGCGGCAGCCGGACCGACCTCGCCCAGGATCTCGAGCGCGGCCACGCGCACGCTGGCCGTGGAACAGGACAACTCGGGCCACACCTCCGGCAAGGCGGCAAGGCCCATATGCTTCAAGGCCGATGCGGCGGAATAGCTATTGCGCTCCAAGGCCAGCGCCAAGGGATGCGCGGCTTCGTCCGGCGCGCCGATTTTATCCAGGGCCCGAGCCGCGGAATTCACCACACTCATCTCGGCGTCGCTCAACAAGGCGATGAGCTGAGGCGTCGCGGACTGGGCTTGCGCGCCTATATAGCCCAGAGCATCGGCGGCTTCGGAACGGACGCCTGAGACGGGGTCGGCCAGCAACGCCGTGAGTTCCGGCGCCGCGGACTTGGCGCCGGATCCGAATTTACCCGCGACCTTGGCCGCCGCCTCGCGCACCTTGGCGTCCGGGTCCTGGAGCGCCTTTATGGACTCGGCCAAAAAGGCTGGCGGCCGCTGCGCCATATCCGCTTGGGCACGGAAGGCCGCCCTGCGCACCAACGGATTAGCGTCCCGGGCCGCCTCCACCACATCTTCGGCCGCGGCGGGGCCGATGGCGGCCAGCGCGCCTGCGGCATGTCCCCGCACGGAATCATCCGCATCGCCGAGGATTTGTATCAGGTTGGGCACCGCATACTTAGCCGCCGGACCATATTTCTCCAGCGCCTCGGCCGCCGCGGAGCGCACGTCGGATTCAGGATCGTTGAGCAATCGCGCCAACAATGGGACGATCTCCTTTTCCGCAGGGCGCATCCGGCCTATGGCCTCCACGGCTGCGATGCGCATGGTTTTTTCGTTGGACTTCAGGGACTGCAGGACCAACGGCAGGGTCTCGGAAGCTGCGGAGGCTAGGGAACTGAGTTTATATAAAGCGTCCTTCCTCTGGCTTGCGTCGCCTTTCTTGAATCTGTCCAGCAGCTCCGCCTGGGTCGGAACCGGTTCACGCGGCGAGTCGGCCAGCATGACGAAGGTCTGCAGCAAGCGCTCGTATTCCCCGGCATAGCGATTGGCTCCGTCCTCGGGCGCCGCGTATATCAGCGTATAAAAACCCGAACTTGTGGGCACGAAAGCATAAGTGAAGCGCGCCGGATAGCTTATCCCCATAAGCTTGCCGAAATGCGCCGCCGCATATTCCCCGCCGGACGGCATCGTCACGGTGAACTGCTTCACCGTATTGGCGCCTTTTTCTCCTTCGCTTTTAGTCATATACAGCTTGGAGAAAGTGCTGAGCTCGCGCTGATTCATGTAATCATCCATGCCGCTGTACATCTCCAGCCTGCCGTCGCTGAGCCGATGCGTGGAATATCGGCTGTGGTATCGGATATTGAGGTTATAGCCGCCGCGGCGCGCGAAATTGACCTCCGTATAGTGCGTGCCTTCGTTGTCTTTGGACACAGCCCAGCCGCCGGGCACGGCCGCCTCGAAATCCTCATACGCGGAATGATATACGCCCGCGGTAGAGTCAGCGGCGAGAACGAGGCATGCGGCTGCGATAAAAAACGTTTTTTTCATTGTCGATCCTCGATATGCGGACGGTCCCGCCTGCGCCGCCCGGGATGTTTCCATGCTTCGATTTTACAATATCATCCGGCCCGATCCGTATACTCTGGGACAGCAGTAAATTGGTAGAATCCAAATAACGCATCCGACCGAGGTTCCTATGCCGAAACTCAAGGTAAAGCCCAAGACCCCCAGCAATGGGAACGGCCGCAAGCACGCCGCCGTGCCTCCCGACCGGGGAGAGCGACTCCCGCAGCCCGATACGGGCTTAAAGAGCATAGGCCATTCCGTGCCCCGCATCGACGGTTTGGAAAAGATCATGGGCGCGGCCAAGTTCGTAGACGATATCGAGTTCGGCCCCAACCTGCTCTACGCCGCCATCGTGGAAAGCCCGGTAGCCCACGCCAAGATCAAGCGCATAGACACGGACGCCGCGGCCAAGGTGCCGGGCGTGGTCAAGGTCGTGACCGGCAAGGATTTCCCGTTCAAATTCGGCTTATACATGAAGGACCGCTACGTATTCGCCCAGGACCGAGTGCGCTTCGTGGGCGAACAGGTCGCGACGGTCATCGCCTGGGACCCCAAGACCGCCCAAAAGGCGGCGGCCCTGGTGAAAGTGGACTATGAAGAACTGCCCGTGATCCTCGACCCCATGGCCGCCCTAGCCCAGGATGCCGCTCTCATCCACCCCGATCTCGGCCGCTATCAGCACGTACCTTGGTTCTTCCCCAAGCCCGACACCAACATCGCGCACTGGCGCAAGATCCGTAAAGGCGACGCCGCGGCCGGATTCAAGTCCGCGGACCTGGTATATGAAGACACCTATACCGTACCCCGCTACGCGCACTGCGCCATCGAGGTGCACGGCGCCATAGGCTTATACGACGCCTCTGGCCGGCTCACGGTCTGGACCGCGTCCCAGTCGCCCTTCACCCAGCGTCATCTGTTCGCCGAAGCCCTGGCCCCCTTCGGCCTCACGCACAAGGACGTCCGCGTCATCACCCCGTACGTGGGCGGCGGATTCGGCGGCAAGGCCGGCGTATCCATGGAGATATTGGGCGCGGCCCTGGCGATCGCGGTCAAAGGCCATCCGGTAAAAGTGCTCTGGTCCCGGGCCCAGGAGTTCTACAACACCTATCAACGCCAAGGCGTGGTCTCCAAACTCAAGATCGGCGTCAAGAAGGACGGAAGCATCACCGCCCTGGAACATAACATCTACTGGGACGCGGGCGCTTACGTGGAATACGGCGCCAACGTGGTCAATGCCACCGGCCTTTCCGCCACCGGCCCCTACAAGATCGACAACGTCAAGATCGACTCGGTCTGCGTCTACACCAACCTGCCGCCCGGCGGCCCCTACCGCGGCTTCGGCTACTCCGAGTTCGGATTCGGCCTGGAGTCGCACATGACCCAGATCGCGCGCAAGCTCAAGATGGACCCGGTGGCGTTCCGCAAGAAGAACGCCATAAAAGAGGGCGACGTCCTGGCCTACGGCGCGCACATGAACCCCACCGGCCTGCGCGAAGCCATAGACCGCACGGCGGCGGAGATCCGCTGGGGTAAAAAAGAGACCTCCCCGGACCAGAACAAAGCCATAGGCAAGGCCCTGGTCCTATTCTGGAAGGCTCCGGCCATGCCGCCCAACGCCTCCTCCTCCGCCTTCCTTAAATTCAACGAGGACGGCAGCATGAACATCCTGGTATCCGGCATGGAGCTCGGCCAAGGCCTGCTCACGGTCATGGCCCAGATCGCCTCGGAGATACTGTCCGTGCCCGTGGCCAAGATCCGGGTCGAGACCCCGGATACGGACCGCAACCCTTACGAGTGGCAGACCGTGGCCTCGCACGTGACCTGGGGCTGCGGCAACGCGGTCAAAAAGGCCGCCCTCGATGCCCGGGAACAGATCTTCGACGTAGTCCACCGGGTGCACGGATTGACGAAGACGGACCTCTACCTGGAAAATGAATCGGTCCGGTGCCGCACCCAGTCGGGCTGGAAACTGCCGCTCAAGGACTTCGTGATCAACGGCATACAGGCCGCGGACCACACTTTCAAGGGCGGTCCCATAATGGGCCGGGGCATGTTCATGCCCGAGTTCTCCTCCGCCATCAGCGACCCGGCCACCGGACAAGGCGGGCATCCCAACGTCCACTACACCACGGGCGCGGGCGGCATAATCCTGGAGATCGACAAGCCGACCGGCAAGATCCGAGTGCTCAAGGCGGTCCTAGCCGCGGACGTAGGCAAGGCTCTCAATCCCGGGCTGATACGCGGCCAGGTCACGGGCGGGCTTCTGCAAGGCCTAGCCACGGTCCTTTACGAAGACATGCGCTTCGACGCCAAGGGCCGCCTGCTCAACCCGAACTTCTCGGATTACAAGATCCCCACGGCCCTGGACATCCCGGACGAAGTCGTGCCCATAATAATCGAGTCGGCGCAGCCCGACGGCCCCTACGGAGCCCGCGGGGTGGGCGAGCACACCATGATCCCGGCCGCCTCCATGGTGGCCAACGCGGTGGAAGACGCCGTGGGCGTCCGCATCCGCAGCATGCCCATCACGGCCGAAAAGATAGCCCTGGCCCTGCGCGGACGGAAATGACCAAGATAGTCGTGATCGGAGGCGGAGCTTCCGGCCTGGCCGCGGCCGTATCCGCAGCTCGGCACGATGCCGAGGTCACGGTACTGGAACGCGGCCACAACCTAGGGCGCAAGATCCTAGCCAGCGGGGGCGGCCGCTGCAATCTCGGCCACGCCCACATCCAACCCGAACATTACCACGGCGGCCGGCCCGCGTTCCTCCGCGACGCCCTGGCCGGATTCAAGACCGCGGAGACCCTGAGGTTCTTCACCAGCCTCGGACTGCTGACGGTGCAGGAGCCCGACGGCCGCATATTCCCGCGCAGCGGCAAATCCCAGACCGTGCTGGACGTATTCAAGACCGAGCTCGATCGGCTCTCGGTCCGGCAATACCTGGGCACGGAAGCCGTAGAAGTCCGCCGCGCCGGCGGCGGCTTCGTGGTGCAGACCGCGGCCGCAGGCTTGCCCTGGCGGAAATCGCAGGGCGGAGAAGCGCCCCGGCCCCCGGCCCAAGCCCTGGCCGCGGACAAAGTGATACTGGCGTGCGGCGGCGCCGCCCACCCCCAACTCGGAGCCGGCGAAGCCGCTTACGCCCTGGCCAAGGCATTGGGCCACACGGTCACCGGGCTATCGCCGGCCCTGGTCCCGCTCTGCCTCAAGTCCGGCGCGCTCACGCGCCTGCACGGCCTGCGCGCCAATGCCGCGATGCGCATATACTGCGCGGGCCGAGAATCCGCCCACAGCGCCGGCGAGGTCTTGTTCACGGAATACGGACTCTCCGGTCCGGCCGTGCTGGATATCAGCCGGGAAGCCGCGCGCGGCCTGGCCTCCGGCCCGGTCCAGGGGAAGCTTAACCTATTCCCGGAACTGGCCGCCTCCGACCTCAAATCGCTCCTGGAAAAACGTTGGGCCATAATGGCCCGGCGCCCGCTCAAGGATTTCTTCATAGGCATGTTCCCCCACCAACTGGCCGGAGCGGTGATGGACGAGCTGGGCGTGGACGCCCGACGCACTCCGGATTCATTAGGCCGCGAAGGCCGCGAGCGCCTGGCCGCGCTTTTATCCGGCTGGGACTTCACGGTCAACGCGGCGCGGCCCTGGAGCGAAGCCATGGTCACGGCCGGAGGCATCAGCCTGGACGAAGTAGACCCCGGAGACCTCCAATCCCGCAAGACCCAGGGCATCTACCTGACCGGAGAGATGTTGGATGTGGACGGCGACAGCGGGGGCTATAATCTGCACTTCGCTTGGGCCTCGGGCGTCATGGCCGGACTCCATGCCGCCGGACAGCGCCCGGCCTGACCGCTCCCGGAAGGGCGCGATAGGACTGGCCATCCCGCCTGGGATTTGGTTATCATTACGCATAGGAGACCGTTATGTCCGATACCCATTTAAAATTGAACGTCCACCCCAAGGACTTGGACTGGCTGGCCCATGCCCTAAAGCTGTCCGAAACCATGTCCGACGCCCCGGCCCTGGAAAGCCTATTGGAAAGCCTCCCGGCCATAAGCCTGGAATCCTGGCCGGCGGGCGTGGAAGTCCTGCGCGAAGGCGACGCGGGCGAAGATTTCTTCGTGGTCTACAGCGGCGAGCTTTCAGTGCGGCGCAACGTAGGCAAGACCTCCGCCCGCACGGTCGGCCGGCTGGAATCCGGGGACTTCTTCGGCGAGATCGGCTTCCTGCTCAAATCCGCCCGGTCCGCCACGGTGCGCACGGAATCCGAATGCCACCTCTTCCGCTTCCCCTCCGAAGAATTCGCGGCGATGCTCAAGCGCCACAAACTGCTGGAGCGCTGGGTCAAACACGTAGCCTGCAAACGCATAGCCGACATGTTCCTGGGCAACGGCCGCTGACCCTTCTCCAACTTTGATAGAATCCAAACCTATGGATACTGGGACCTTCCCCCCTCCCGAGCTGTTGGCGCGCGCCCCGAAGCCGGAGATAGCGCGCTGCGCCGCCCTATTGCAAAAAATCACCCGCACAGCGGAGTTCATAGACCCCATCCCGGACCTATACATGGTCCTGAACCAGACCCGGCAGATCATCTTGGCCAACCGCCGTCTGCGCGGGCTGCTGAAACACGACCGGGCGGGTATCGAGCTCGGGCTCCGGCCCGGCGAAGCTATCGGCTGCATCCATGCCGGCGAGAACGAGAGCGGCTGCGGCGCCACTTCCTTCTGCATGTATTGCGGAGCGCTGCGCGCCATCCTCTCCGGGCTAATGGGCAATACGGACGCGCAGGAATGCCGGCTCACGCTGAAGGGCACCGGCGAAGCCATGGACCTAAAGGTCTTCACCCACCCCCTAAGCGTCGAGCAAGAACGGTTCACGATCTGCGTCCTGCAGGACATCAGCGATCAAAAGCGGCGGGAAGCCCTGGAAAGCACTTTCCTGCATGACATATCCAACACCGCGACCTCCATCTACGGGATGTCCTGGCTGCTGCAGGACGGCGCCGAGGGCCAGAATCGCGAATTCGCCAGCTCCGTGCTCCGCTCCGCGCGCTTGCTCGCCAACGAGATCAAAGCCCAGCAAGAACTGGCCGCCGCGGAACATAAAAAACTGGATGTGAATCCGGATAAAATATCCGCCCATGAACTGATGAAGGAAGTCATGTCCCTGTATCAAGGCCACGATCTATCCCGGGGCAAGACCATGGCCCTGGCGCCGGGATCGCAAGACGTCGAATTCCAAAGCGACCCGACCCTGATCACCCGGGTCCTGGGCAACATGATCAAGAACGCCCTGGAAGCCTCCGGCTCCGGAGACACCGTGGCCTTATCCAGCGCCCAGGAAAATGAGACCGTGGAGTTCCGAGTCCACAACTCCAAGCCCATGCCCGAGACGGTGAAAAAACAGGTCTTCTCGCGTTCTTTCTCGACCAAGGGCCGGGGCCGCGGCCTGGGCACTTACAGCATGCGGCTGCTGAGCGAACGCTATCTCCAGGGCAAGGTGTCATTCGAGACCTCGCCATCCGCCGGCACGACTTTCATCGCCCGCTACCCCCTGCGCATCGAACGCACCCGCTGACCGATCATGCTGAAAAGATTCGAGATCATCGCCGGAAAACTCACCGAGAGCGCCCGCAACGAAGCTCCGGTCTCGGTATTCGTGGATCCGGACGAGCAGGAAAAGCGCCTTCTGGCCTCGGATTTCCATATCGACGAGCACACCCTGGCCTCAGCCTTGGACCCGGACGAGCCTTCGCGCCTGGAGCTGGACGGCGCCCACAGCACGGTCATACTAAAGACCCCCCGAAACTTCATGGGCAAGGGCCAGCTCCTGTTCAAAGTCGCGTCCATCGGCATGTTCCTATACCCGGACCGGCTAGTCCTGGTCATGAGCGAGGACCTGCCGCTGTTCTCCGGCAAGCATTTCCGCGCCGTCAACTCGATCCACGACGCCTATCTCAAGGTCATCGCCAGCTCCATACTGCACTTTCTGGAGCATCTCAAGGTCATAAACATGATCTCGGAAGAGATCGAAGGCAAGATCAACGCCTCCATGGAGAACAAATTCCTGCTCAACCTGTTCAGCCTGGAAAAATCCCTGGTCTACTACCTCAACGCCATAACCGCGAACGGGTTCGTATTCGAGAAGCTCAAGAACCATGGGTCCAAGCTGGGCTTCAGTCCGGAGTCGATCGCCTATTTAGACGACATAACCATCGAGAACACCCAGTGCTATCGGCAGGCCGAGATATACTCCAACATCCTCGCCAGCCTCATGAACGCCCGGGTCTCCATCGTGAGCAACAATCTCAACATACTCATGAAGGAACTCAACGCGTTCGTGGTGGCGGTCATGGTGCCCAGCTTCTTCACCGGGGTCGGAGGCATGTCGGAATGGAGCATGATCACTCAAGGCATGGATTGGCGCCTGTCCTATGGCCTATTCCTGCTGGCCATGCTCCTGCTGGGCGCCGGCACCTACTACGCGATCCGCAAGATGGAACGGCGCTAGCTCAGAATCGCTCCCAAAGCTTGCGCGACAACTCCAAGGACTTGGCCGCGGCCGCTTCCTCGTCCACCCCGATCCGGAGCTGCTTGCCCTCCATCAGCACCTTGCCCCCGCAGATCGTGGTGTCCACGAAGGATTGGGCCAAGCCGAAGCCCAAATGGCCCAGGAAGGTGTTCTCATCCAGGGGCGTGGGCGGATAGTAATCCATGAGTACGATGTCCGCGGCGCAGCCCTCCGCCAGCACCCCGACCTTAGGGTCCCAATAGCGGTTGGCGATCTTGGCGTTATTGAACATCAAAGTGGAGAGCGATTCCATGAACCCGATGCTGGGGTTGCCATGGGACAGGTGCTGCGCCCATAAGGCTACGCGCACCTCCTCGAGCATGTTCACGGTCATGGCGTCCGTGCCCAAGCCCACGAGCACCCCTTTCTGCGCCAGCTTGACCACGTCGGCCACGCCCACCGCGTTATTCATATTAGATTGCGGATTATGCGCCACCGCGGTGCCGGTGTCGCGCAGCAGGTTCATCTCGTCCTCGTTGACATGCACGCAGTGCGCGGCGATGGTCTTGGGCCCCAGTATCCCGAACTTATGCAGGCGCTCCACCACGCGCAGACCGAAATTCTTCTCATTATAGTCCTGATCGGACTTCGCTTCGGCCGTGTGCACGTGGAATCCGGCGCCCAAGCCATGGCCCAGGGCCGCGGCCTTGGCCAAGGTCTTATCCCCTATGGTAAAAGAAGCGTGCAGGCCGAAAAGCGCCTTGAGCCGCGGGTCGCCTTCCTGGGCGCAGCGCTTTATGAAGGCCGCGTTCTCATCCAAGCCCGCCTGCGCCACCTGGGCCCCGTCCCGGTCCGACAACTCATAACACAA
>JBAZVY010000001.1:10535-25153 GCA_041660645.1 Elusimicrobiota bacterium
GCATGCGCGCAGGCCGGTCTCTTGGACCGCCCCCGCGATGCGGTCCAGGGAGCCCCGCACCGCGCCGGGACTGGCATGATGATCGATGAGCGTGGTGGTTCCGCGCTTGATCGCGTCGATCAAGGGCAGCAGGGCGCTGTAGTAGCAGTCGTCCAAGGTCAGCTTCTTATCCAAGCGCCACCACAGGTTCTTGAGCACCTCCGCGAAGTCCCGGGAAGGCGCGGCCTTGCCCAAGCCCCGCACCATGGTGCTATAGAAATGCATGTGCGCGTTGATGAAGCCGGGCAGGACCACTTTGCCGTGCGCGTCTATGACCTTGGAGTACTTGCCCCGGAATCCCTTCTGCGGCGCGATGCTCTTGATCAATCCGTCCTGACAGAGCAGGGCCTGGCCGTAGAGCACCTTATTTTCGTCGCCCAGCGTGACGATGATGCCGTTCTTGATCAGTAAAGTCTTGGGCATATCATGCCTCCTGGAGCGCGGCTAGTTCGGACTTGGTGCGTTCCCGCATATACAGGGCGCTGCTGAAGCATTTCTGCGCGCAGATGGAACAGCCCACGCACTTGGCCGGGTCGGTCTGCGGCACGATGTCGTCGTCCAAAGTTATGGCCTGATAAGGACAGCGGGTGCAATTGCCGCAATGCATGCACAGCTCCTCGTGGACCGCGGACACCTTCTTGACCGCGGACAGTTCCATAAAGCCCCGCACCGGATCCGGCAGGGCCCGGCCGATGAGTTCGTCCATGGACCGGATGCAGCGGTCCCGCATGAGGTAGCTCAAGCCGGAATGCAGTTCGTCGATTATGCCATAGCCGTATTTCATCACTATGGTGCAGAACTGCACGGTCCCGGCGCCCAAAGCCAAAAAATCCGCCGCGGCTTTGTAATCCATGGGCCCGCCGTTGCCGGATACGACCACCCCCAGCTTGGAAACGTTGGCCAAAGTCAAGTTGCTGATGGGTATGACGCCTTCGCCGCTCATGCCCACCACCACGCCTTCCTCCCAATCCCGTTTCTGGCCTTTGCGGAAGCCCAAAGTCGGGAAGGTATTGGCCAAAGTCACGCCCGCCTTGGCCTGGGGATAGCGCGCCAATACGTCCTTGATGGCGGTGATTATGGGATAGATGGCCGTGACTGCGGCCGTGAGTTTGAACAGCTTGGGCACGTCCGGATCGCCGGCCTCCAGCACCCAGTCCACGATCTTAGCCGTGAGCTCCGCGTCCTGGGACACGATATCGCCCTTGGTGCCGTCGCCGCCCTGCGGGCAGGACAGGCTGTACTCTATGCCCATGATGCCGCAGGCCTCGAGCTTGCGGGTATTGGACGCCCAGACCCTCCGGTCATTGTCGTCTTGACCGGTGACTGGGCCGCCGGTGGAGGCTAAGGTCAGCCGGTCCGGATATTCCTTGATCAGCCTCCCGGCTTCCCGGCAGACCCGCTCCAGATGATGCCCGGAGACGTTGTCGCAGTTGGCGTAGGTGGACTGAGTGAACGCGAACATATACTCGGCTGGGATATGGATGGAGAGCCCGTCGAACGCGGTCTTCATGACCCCGCCTGGCCAGCCCGCCTCGTAGGCCATTTTCATCTGATCGTAGCCGTCGGAAGGCGGAGCCGCGGAGAGCAAAAACGGCGACATGATGCGGCGGCCGAAGAATTCGGTGTCCAGCGGCACGGGCACGAGCAAGCGTCCGGCCAAAGGCGTGCGATTCTTGACCTTGCGCTCGATGACCGGCCTCTTGGCGCCGCTGAGATAAGCGTCGACTTCCAGGCCCGCGTTCTTGCCCGCGGCCACGGCCTCCACCACGGTGGTCGGGCCGTTCTCCAGGTCCCCGGCCAAGAACACGTTCTTGCCGGCTGCGGCCTTCTGGGACGGCCGGCTGCCGATAGCCACGATGACCCGGTCGATATCCCGCCGCTGGGCCTCCGATCCCTTCACCGGAGATACGGCTCGGGGATGGAACTTCTTGCCCTGGGCCAAAGCCACCTTGACGGTCTTGAGTCCCGCGGCCTTTCCGGACTTCACCATGATGGCGGTCACGCTGACCCGGCCCGAGATCTGGACCCCGGCGGCCTGCAAGCCGCGCAGTTCCTTGCCCGTCAGACTCATCTCGCCGAGCTTCTCCAGACAGAACAGCTCCACATGCGCGGCGCCGGCCGACATCGCGGTCTCGGCGCAATCCGCGGCCACGGCCCCGCCGCCGATCACGGCCACGCGCCGGCCCTTCATCGCGTAATGGTTGGGGGTCTTCAGATAGTCGGGCCAAACCACGGCCGCGGCCTCTCCCGGGATGCCCAAACTCAGCGCTTGGTCCAAGCCCGAAGCCAGCACCACGGCATCATACTGCGCGGCGAGCTTGCCGGCAGTCGGCACCTTGGCCCCGGTCTTCAAAGCCACGGCCCCCAGGGTCTTCAAGAAATCCACATCCGTGTCCAGGACATCCTTATCCAGACGGAAGCCCGGGATGAGGTTGCACATGCCGCCCACACGGCGCTCCGCATCATAAACGTCCACGCGGTATCCTTTCTGGACCAGGAACCCAGCCGCGCCCAAGCCCGCGGGCCCGGCGCCCACCACCGCTACTTTCTTGCCGTTGGGCCGGGCTTCCAGGAAATCCGGCATCACGCGCAAGGCCTTGGCCCGGGCCACGATCGCGGCCTGGATGGCCGGGATGTTCAAAGGCGCGTCGAAATCCTTGTGCACGCAGGCCCGCATGCAATGCTTATCCGGACAGACCGCTCCGCACACCCCGCCCAAGGGGTTGCTGCCCATGATCAGGGCCGCGGCGCGCTTGTAATCCGAGGGCCGGCCGCCCTTGGCCGCCATGATGAAGTCCGCAGGCGAACAATCCGCGGGGCAGGCCTCCTTACAAGGCTTCTCCTCGCAATATTCGCATTTGGCGATCTCGGCCTGCAGTTGCGCGTCCGTCAAGAACAATGGGTTGTCTTGTTGCATATGCTCCTCACCGCCAATCCAATATGACCTTTCCGGACTTGCCGGATATCATGGCCTCGAATCCCTTCTTATATTCCGCGACCGGGAACCTGTGGGTTATGACCGGCTTGATGTCCAGGCCGCTCTGCAGCATGGCGCACATCTTGTACCAGGTCTCGAACATCTCCCGACCGTATATGCCTTTGAGCGTGAAGGCCTTGAATATGACCTGATTCCAAGGGATGGTCGTGTCCTGGGGCAGTATGCCCAGAAGCGCCACCTTGGCGCCCATCTTGAGCACGCCCAACATATCATTGAAAGCTATCGGGCTGCCCGACATCTCCAGGCCCACATCGAAGCCCTCGACCATGCCCAAAGCATGCATGACGTCCGCCAATTTATGTTTGCGCACATCCACCGCGTTCTTCACCCCGACTTTGCGGGCCAGATCCAGACGATACTCGTTGAGATCGGTCAGCACCACGTGCCGGGCGCCCACGTGCTGGCAGATGGCCGCGGCCATGATGCCGATGGGGCCGGCTCCGGTGATGAGCACGTCCTCGCCCACCAGGTCGAAGGAGAGCGCGGTATGCACCGCGTTGCCCAAAGGATCCAGAATGGAGGCCTCGTCGTCCGTGACCCCGGGAGGTATCGGGAACACGTTCTCCGCGGGCAGGGCCAGGTACTCGGCGAAACACCCGGGCGGGGTCACGCCCACGACCTTGGTGTTGATGCACAGATGCCGGTGTCCGGCCCGGCAATTGCGGCAATGCCCGCAGACCAGGTGGCCTTCGCCCGACACCTTCTCCCCCTTAGTCAGGCCCTGCACGGTCTTGCCCAGCTCCGCGATCTCGCCCACGAACTCATGGCCCACGTGCATGGGCACGGGTATGGTCTTCTGGGCCCAGTCGTTCCACTCGTATATGTGCACGTCCGTGCCGCAGATCGCGGTCTGCTTGATCTTTATGAGGACTTCGTTGTCCCCGATGGCAGGCTTAGGGACGTCCTCCAGCCAAAGTCCCTTAGCGCGCTCTTTCTTGACCAAAGCTCTCATGGCTCAGCTCCTTTAAGGATATATCGGATGCTACTAAGATTATAGCAACCATAAACGCCGGCCGCGCACCCGCGCCATTTTCCCGGAATCGTAAAAATTTGCTACCCTCAGTCCATGAAACAAGCCCTCATCGAGACCAATCGCGGCACCATCAAGGCCAAGCTCTTCGACAAGGAATGCCCCAGCGTGACCGGCAATTTCGAGAAATTGGCCAACAGCAAGTTCTACGACGGCCAGAAATGGCACCGGGTCATAAAAAACTTCATGATCCAAGGCGGCGACCCTTTGAGCCGCGAAGGCGGCCCCCGGGTCGGCACGGGCGGGCCGGGCTACAAGATCGATTGCGAGATCCGGCCTCAGCTCAAGCACGCCAAGGGCGCGCTATCCATGGCCCATGCCGGCACCTGCGAACACGACCCCTCGGGCGAGAAGCTGAGCGGCGACTGCTCCAACGGCTCCCAGTTCTTCATCACCCATCTGCCCACCCCGCATCTAGACGGCGTGCATACCGTATTCGGCCAGGTTACCGAGGGTCTAGACGTGGTGGACGCCATCCGGCAGAACGACGACATCGTCAGCATCCGGGTGCAGTAAGGCCCGGCGTTCAGCGCTCCGGGTCGAAGTCCGCGGGCGTGCTCACCGCGA
This sequence comes from Elusimicrobiota bacterium, assembly GCA_041660645.1. Lineage (GTDB taxonomy): Bacteria > Elusimicrobiota > Elusimicrobia > UBA1565 > UBA9628 > UBA9628. The sequence continues at coordinate 15,170 of JBAZVY010000001.1, forward strand.
TCACGATCTTATTGGCGATCAGGGGCAGGCCCTGGGTCTGCATGGCCATCTGTTCCGCTTCCTGGGCCAGATACCAGGCCTCCACCTTATATTCGGCTTGCCGGATATGCTGATGGGCCAACAGCGCTTGATCGCTCAAGGCGGCCAAGGATTTGTGCAGGCGGTCGGCCATGCGCCAGACCGCCTGGGCGCGGGAGACGGCGGACTCGTCATACGTAGCCGATCGCTCCATGGTGCCGAAGGCTATGGGCACGGCCGCCACCTCGTTGCTGAAAGCCCGCACGTCCCTCCGGAAATTCTGCAGATCCATCCCGAACATGTTATCCGATACCGTCAGATTGCTCTTGATGGCCTTGGCGATGCGCTGAGCGCGGAATAAAAGGTCCTCGAGCTTGCTCTGCAGCACGCTGACCCGGTCCGACATCAGGGAAAGCTTGCTTTCGGCTTGTTTGAGCGCGCTGGACTGTTCCATGCCGATGTCAATGATACTAAACCCCGGGCAGCCGCCGGCAAAAATTGTATCATCGCATCCATGTCCACGAACCCCGCCGGCCTCCCCCTTCTCCGTTCGGCCCTGATCTGGAGCCTGCTGCTGGTCGGCGCCGCCGGCTGTGCTGATATAAAGCCCCGATCCGTCCCGCCGCCAGCCGGGGTCATGACCGGCATAGACGTACTGGAAGCGGAAGGCTTCCAGCCCCTGCAAGGCCTCCGGGTAGGATTGATAACCAATCATTCCGGACGGGACGCCAAGGGACGGCTCACCGCGGAGATATTAGCCGGAGCCCCGGGCGTGTCCTTAGCCGCGATATTCTCACCCGAGCACGGCTTCCTCGGCCGAGCCGAAGCCGGCCAATCCGTGGATTCATCCGCCGTGCGCCTCAACGGCCGCGCAGTGCCGCTCTTCAGCCTATATTCCGGCTCGCTGGCCGGCATGCGCCCCCGCCCAGAGGATCTCAAGGGCCTGGACATATTGGTATTCGACATGCAGGACATAGGCGCCCGGTTCTATACCTATCTCACCACCATGGGCATGGCCCTGGAAGCAGCCGCCCAAGCCGGCATCCCGTTCCTGGTCTTGGACCGGCCCGATCCCATAAACGGCGCCACGGTGGAAGGTCCGCTCCTAGCCGACATGGAACTGCGCAAAGCCACGGCCGTGGCCTATTTCCCGGTACCGATACGCCACGGACTGACCGCGGGCGAGATGGCGCGCCTGCACAACGCCTCCGTACGCCACCCGGGCCTGCGCGTGATCAGGATGCGCGGCTGGTCGCGGGGCATGTGGTACGACCAGACCGGCCTGCCCTGGACCCCGCCTTCGCCCAACATGCCGAACCTGGAAGCCGCCGCACTTTATCCCGGCACCGGATTATTCGAGGCCAGCAACCTATCCGTCGGCCGGGGCACGCCCCATCCCTTCACCTGGCTGGGCGCGCCTTGGCTGGACGCGCCGCGCCTGGCCCAAGCCATGAACGCCGCGCTGCTCGACGGCGTCACGTTCACGGCCCAAGAATACACCCCGGCCAAAGCTCCCTTCGCAGGCGAGCCTTGTCCCGGGATACTGATGACGATTACGGACCGCAACGCGCTCCGGCCCCTAGCCGTGTTCCAAAAACTCAGCCAAGCCCTGCGCGAACTGCACCCCGAAGAATTCCGCTGGCAATGGGATTTCCTCCAAAAACTGAGCGGGACCGCGGAGCTGCAGCGTATCTACGAACGAGACGGAGACCCGGTAAAGATCCAAGACCTCTTCAACCGCGACGTGGAAGGCTTCGAAAGATCCCGCCGGCCTTACCTTTTATATTGACCGGCTGCGCGCTTTGACCTGGTTTTGACCCTAATCTGCTAGACTTTTCGCCTAGGCCGGCGCGCGCGACCCATAGGAGGAACCACCATGAAAGTCCTGATCGTATACTATTCGATGTATGGCCACATCCACCGCATGGCCCAAGCCGTGGCCGAAGGGGTCAAGGAGGTTTCCGGCGCCCAAGCCATACTGCGGCGCGTCCCGGAGACGCTCTCGGCCGATGTCCTAGAAAAGATGGGCGCGACCGCGGCCCAAAAGGACCTGGCGCGCATCCCGGTCTGCACCCTGGAGGAACTGGCCCAGGCGGACGCGGTCATATTCGGCACGCCCACCCGTTTCGGCAACATGTGCGGACAGATGCGGCAATTTTTGGACGCTACCGGCCAACTCTGGCTAAAGGGCGAGCTGGTGGGCAAAGTCGCCAGCGTCTTCACCAGCACGGCCACGCAGCACGGCGGCCAAGAGACCACCCTGCTCACGTTCATGGTGACGCTGCTGCACCAGGGCATGCTGGTCGCGGGCCTGCCCTACTCGTTCCCAGGCCAGATGCGCAACGATGAGATCACCGGCGGCTCGCCCTACGGAGCCACCACCATCGCCGGGGTGAAAGGCGAGCGCCTGCCCAGCCCCAACGAACTCGCCGCAGCTAAGTTCCAAGGCAAGCATGTGGCGGAACTGGCCGCGCGGCTGACCCGGATCCCAGCTTAAGCCGGATAGACAAACCGGTCAGGATTTGGTCATATTTCCCGATAAGGACTATTAGGAGGTCCGACATGGCTATAGTGGAATTCGGCGAATTCAAGGGCAACAAGATGATCATCCTCAAGCGCAGCCCGGAAGACAAATATCCCTTCCAATTCGGGGTCAGCAAGGCCAGCTTGGTGGTCGAACACATCGAAGACATCCGCAAATTCGTGGCCGAGAACCAAAAAGCCTAGCCCCGGGTCCAGCGGTCTTTAAAGTCCCAAGTCCGGCGCGATCGCGCGCATGGCGTCCACCGCCAATTGCGCGAATTCCGGCAAGGGGATGCCGGCCGGTTCGCATTCCCGAATGATCTCCCGATCCACGGAAGCCGCGAAAGCCTTCTCTTTCATGCGCTTGACCACGGAAGACGGCTTCACGCTAGCCAGCTTCTTATCCGGATAGACCAAGGTCGTGGCCGTGATCAGGCCGGTGATGGTCTCGGCCGCGGCCAAGGCCTTATGGAACACGGTACTGCGCTTCTGGCCGTGCGCCTTCTCGTTATGCATGCGCACCGCATCCACGATCTCCGGGGCTACCCCCCGAGCCGCCAGCATCTCCGCGGCTTTAAGCCCGTGCACGGTAAGATCCGCGCCCGTGATCTCCACATCCAGATCGTGCAAAAGGCCGGCCAACCCCCAGACCTCCTCGTCCTGCCCCAGCCGCTTGGCCGCGGCCCGCATCACCGCCTCCGAGGCCAGGCAATGCTTGATCATATTGGGATTCTTCACGTGCTCGTTGAGCAGCGCCCACGCCTCGCTCCTGACTATGCCCGCGTTCGCCATACCGCCTCCCTGTGCACGGATACCAGCCTCCGGCTATGATACACAAGCCGGACGGGATGTGCATAGATTTTTAAGTACAATAAGCCGATGCCCGATGCCTCCATACGGATCGTCTTCATACAGCCGCCGGGGCTTATGGCCCTGGACAGCTACTCGGCCATCACCCAGCCGCCCTTAGGCATCGCGTATCTGGCCGCCTACGCCCGCCAATGCGGCCACCAGGTCAGCGTGATCGACGCGGTCGGCGCCGCGGTGACCAAGCTGCGCCCCTGGCCCCAGCGCGAGAAACGCCTGCTCCAAGGACTTTCTTCCGAAGAGATCATAGCCCGCATCCCGACCGACATCGAGGTCATAGCCGTATCGGCCATGTTCACGCATGCCTGGCCCATGGTCCGAGAGCTGCTCCGCGCGATCGCGCAGGCCCGCCCCCGGGCGCGCATCATCGCGGGCGGAGAACATGTCACGGCCCTGCCCGAGGCCGTTTTGCGGGACTCGCCCGTAACGGTCTGCGTACTCGGAGAGGGCGAGCTGACCTTGGCCGAACTGCTGGCGGCTTGCGCCGCCGGCCAAAAAGACCTATCCCAGGTCGCCGGCATCGCTTGGCGAGACGCTTCCGGCCGCATCATCGTCAATCCCAGAAGGCGGCGCATCGTCAACGTAGACAGCCTGCCCTATCCAGCCTGGGACCTGATCGATCCCATGCGCTACGAGGCCAGCTCGGTGTTCATGGGCCCCAAGGGCGGGCGCAGCCTGCCCATGCTGGCCACGCGCGGCTGTCCCTATCGCTGCACCTTCTGCGCGTCCGCCGCCATGTGGACCCAGCTCTGGCGGCCGCGCGACCCGGGCCGGGTCGTAGACGAGATGCAGCAATACGTCCAGCGCTACGGGGTCGATGATTTCCAGTTCCAGGACCTGACCGCGATCGTGCGCAAGGATTGGATAGTGGCTTTCTGCCGCGAACTCCAAGCCCGCGGCTTGCGCATCCGCTGGTCCTTGCCCGTAGGCACGCGCGCCGAAGCCATCGACCGCGAGGTGGCGGACCTGCTCCTGGCCACGGGCTGCGCGCACATCACCTATGCTCCGGAAAGCGCCAGCCCGCGCATCCTGGCGGCCATAGAGAAGAAAGTGCGCTTGGACCACATGGAGCGATCCATCCGGGATTCGCTCGATGCCGGCCTGGTGGTCTGCCTATTCATGATCATCGGCTTTCCGCAGGAAGAACCGCAGGATATCCAAACCACCCGCCGCTGGCTGCGGCGCATGGCGCGTCTGGGCGTGCATGAGGTCGCGGTATCGACGTTCGTCCCCCTGCCGGGAACGAAGCTGTTCGAGGATATCGACCGGGCCTCGCCGCTGGTCATAGACGACGAGTACTGTTACTGGATGACGGGCACGACCAGCCTGACGAACGTGCGTTCCTGGAACCCCCGCTGGACCGGCCGCGCGCTGCTGCGCCTCAAACTCGTCGCCATGCTCGAGTTCTTCCTCATCTCTTATCTATGCCATCCCGCCCGCTTCTGGCGGCTCCTAGCCAACGCGCTCTCCGGCAGACAGGAGACCAAGGTGGACCGCGTGCTCCGGGAGTTCGCGATCAAGCTCGGCGCTTGGTCCCGGCGATCCGGTAGATCTTAAGCCCCGGCCCCGCCACGCGGCCGGGCACGGGATCGAACCGGCGCTCCAAAACGGCCTGGCGCTCCAGATCCGAAAAAAACGCCGCCAACTGAGGGGTGCGCCGAGGGTTGGCCCCGTATTCGGAAAGCACCACATACTCGACCCCCAGAGCCTGGGCCGCGGGCAGCCCGCCCGCCACATCCAAGGTCGGGGCGTCCGCCTGCGCCAACTGCACCTGCCTGGGCGAGGTGCGCATATCCCGGGCCGAACGCTGGATACGGTAGATGCGCCAGCCCCCGCCGGGATGGGTCAAGACCATGCCTTGGTACAGCCGCGCCCGCGGAGAACCCGCTCGCCGCGTCTGCTCCGCGAGAGCCTCGACTTGTTCGCGCGTCATCCAGAGATCCGGCGCCGCATGGGGCAGATCCATCAAAAGCGTTTTGCCCGGCGGCACGTGGCTGCGCAGCCACTGCGTGGCCTGCCCGCGCGTATCCGGCAGCAGCAGCCCCCGGTCATATCCGGCGCACCACCACAGGCCGGGTCCGATGGCGCCCGCCAACACGGCGGCCGCGGTCCAACGGCCCGTCAAAGCCGCCAGCCAGGATAGGCCCTCCGCGGCCAAAAGCGCCAAGCCGGGAAACGCGCCCATGAGATACCGCGGCCCGCTGCCGTCCGGATTATTGCCCAAGCCCAGCACATAAGCCGCGATCGGACCCAAAAAAACCAACGCCAACCCGCGCTCGACGCGCCACAAGCGGATGGCGCCCAAGGCCAGCCCCAATCCAGCCAAAGACCACGCCCCGGCGAACTCCCAGACATTGCGCAGCACCTGCATGACCGTGGCCCCGCGATCCCAGGCGGAAAGGCCGGCCAGGTCCGCGAGATCCCGCATGCTGGCCCAGAAATTAGGGAAGTCCAGCAATATATAGGGTGAGCCCCCGATGAACCCCAGGCCCACGGCCGCCGCGCCTTCCCACAACCAGGTCCGCGGCTGGCGCTCCTTGGATAAGAAGTGGGCCAGGACCGCGGCCGCGCATACGAACACCGAAGTATATTGGCTCGACATGGCCAACCCCAGCGCCAGGCCCGCTGCCCAATGCCAGCGCCGCCCGCCCTCATGGTAAAGTCTCAGGATAAAAGACCAAGCGATGCATACGAACAAGACCATGAGGCAATCGGGCTTGGCCGCATGGGCCAACTCCACGACCAGCGGGCAGAACGCCAGCAAAAGCGCGGCCCACGGCCAGCCCGTAGGCCGCCACCGGCGTTCGCTCCGGAACATGACCGCCACGGCCGACAAAGCGCAGACCGCGGAAAATGTCCGCCCGATCAAATAGAACATGGTAGGCTGCCACGCATAAAGCCCGATGAAATCCGCGACCGTGTGCAGGCAGCCGAAACCGGACCAGATGACGAAATAGAGCCCGTAAAAGAATGCCAGCAGATATGGATACAAAGTCGGATACTTGAAGAACGCCGGCCGCAGGCTCCCCCCGCCGAATGAAACCGCCAGGTTCATGATATGCGGCTCATCGGCGTTATAGCCGGCGGGCAAGCCCCAGAAGATGCCGGTCAGGCACAATATCGCCGAGGCGATGAAAAAAACCGCCCATATCCACCGTTTCATCCCCGCCCCCCGGCTCCGAAAACGGCGATCCGGCCCAACCCATCGGATAAGACCGCGGTCCCCACGGTGCCGAACAAGACCAGCCAACTCCAACCCAAGGGCAGAAGCCAGGCCTCGCTGAGGCTGAGCAGGCCCAGACAAAGGCCGGTCATGATGAGCATGGCCGCGACATTGGACCGGTCCGAACTGCGGCCGGGGCGGAAACAAAGCAGAAAGACCCCCAACAAAGGCCCCAAAGCCACGCCTCCGATCCGGAACGCCAATCCGATATTGGAATCGAACACGCTCAGATAATATGCCCCCAAACCCAAAAGCAGCGCACTGCCGGCCACGGCCCAGCGCGCCGCCAGCATATAATGCCGCTCATCGGCTTCCGGCCGGATGAGGGGACGGTATATGTCCTGCACGAATACCGCGGCCATGGCGGCCAAAGGCAAATCTATAGCCGCCATGATCACGGCCGCCAAGACCAGTCCCCGCAGCCCATCCGGCATCTCCGTGAGCACGAAATGCTGGAGTATCTTATCCGCCTTATCCGGCAACACCAGCCCGGTATTGGCCGCGTAGTAGGTATAGATCCCGGATCCTATGCTTAAAAACAAGACCATCACCACGAAACTCCCCAATATGCTGTAAAGCACGGCCCTCCGGCTGTCTTGCTCCGTACTCGTACTCATGAGCTTCTGCATCATCTCGTGATCCGCGCCGAAAGCGGCCAAGGAACTGACGCTGCCGCCCAGAACCGCGGCCCATACCGTGTTGGGATCGAAGAAGAAGCTGGCCCAGAATCCGGGCGCGGGCCAAGACGGCCCCCAATCCAGTAGATCCAGACGCCCGGCTCCGCCCGCCAGCTCCCATATCGTGGAGACTCCGCCGTCTATACGCCACAACAGGAAGGCCAGCACGGCCAGGCCGCCCGCGGCCACGGCCGCTACCTGGACCACGCCGGTCCAGACCACGGCCGGCAGGCCGCCGTAGCCGATATAGAGCGCAGCCGCCACACAGAACAAGACCATGACCAGGCCGACCGGCCACCCGGAAAGCATGCTCACGGCTAACGCCGCGGCCAGCAATCGCACGCCGGAAATAGCCGATCGGGCGAAGAAGAACAGCCCGGCGGCAGCGTATTGCGAGCCCGGACCTAAGCGGAGACGCAGGAACCCATATACCGTAGAGCAACGAGCCTGGAATAAAGCCGGAATGAACACGAAGGCTATGGCCAATCGGGCCAAGGCGGAACCAAAGAAGAATTGGGCGTAGTTCCAATTGTCCCGAAAACTTAGGGCCGGCGCCCCGACCACGGTTATGACCGATATCTCCGCGGCCAGAAAACCGCAGCCGGCCGCCCACCAAGGCAGGCTCCGGCCGCCCAGGCAGAAATCCTCCAATACGGACTGGCCGCGGCCGCGCCGCCAGGCCACGCGCAGCATCACGGCCAATACCGCGACGACTTCACAGATATCCCACCACCCCAGACCGCTGCGCCATATGGGCCAAGCCATAGGAGTGCGATTATGCCTTATGACCGGATGATTTGCAATATTTGTATAATCGCGCAAATGTATATTAAGACGGTGAGGCTGCGAAGCGGCATACTGAGCTTGCCCGTACTCTTCCTTTTTTTAAAGCCCGCGGCCGCGCTGGACCCGGGGGTCTATGACCTCCGGGCCGAGCCCCTCGCGCCCGCCCAGACCCAGCTCCTGAGCGACAACCGCTTTCTGATCAAACCCGAAGGCGAGATCATCGACCCGGTGACCGCCCAACCCTTGCTCAAGTCGGACATGCCCTTCGTGCTCCAGCGCCTGGAAAGCGGTCAGCGCCTGAAAGCCCTGCTCCAGCTCCAGATCATCCTGGACCGGAACCGCAGCGAAAAAGACATGCCCAAGGAAGACCGCGCCGCCATCCGACAGGTAGTACGGGAGAACTGGCATCTTTTCAGCCTGAAGACGCGCAAGGAATTCCGCGGCTATTTCACCCTGCAAGAGCTCGAACCCATGAACCAAGTGCCCCTGCCTCGCGCTTGGCTCCATGAGCCGGAACTCAAGGACCATACCCCGGCCCCAGACGAACCTACGGACCAGCCGAAAGCCAAGAGCTTAGCCGTCGCCATGCCCTCAGTGCTCGTGCCCCTAGGTCCGGCCGTATCCGCCGCGGCCGCGGCCCCAGACGCGGCCGCCCCCCCGACGGCGCCGCCGGCGGCCCCGGATACAGCGAGCAGCATGTCCAGAAAGCCCCTGACGGCGCCGGCCTCGGCTGCGGCTGCGCGATCTCCGGCTGCACACTCTCCGGAACAATTCGGCGTGGCCCAGCCCTGGGCGCCGGGACAGACCATGGACATGCCCAAGGCCCCGGCCGTTGCCCCTATAGTGGAAATGCCGCCGCCCCCGGCGGCCGCCCCGGAGGCCTCGGCCCAACCCGCAGCGGAGCCGCCGGCGCCGCTGGCGCCTGCGGCCTCGGCCGCTCCGCAGCCCGCAGTCTCCTCTTCCAGTGCGGCTCAGCTGTCGCCAGCCGCCTCGCCGCCTCCGTCCGCAGCGCCTATCGCAAAAGCTCCGGAACCTGCCCCCCAGAACCAACTTCCCCTGCGGCCGATATCGGTAGAAGATTTCGACCGTTTCCTGGTGGATGCTCCATATACCCAGGATGTAAAAGCGCTATTCCGGCTCATATCCGCCAAAGCTCCGGATTTCATACGTTCGCGAGTACTAAACGATCTGATCGCGGTCATGCCTCAGATCGTAGTGGAGACGGAACGCTCGTTAGATGCGGCGCACAGCCGCCTGCTTCCGGGCACGACATCCGCCATAGCGCTCAATCCCGGACTGGCCTTATATGAACGCCGCAAGCTCTTGCTGGGCGGAGAGCTCATGCTGCTATCCCTATCCCAAAAAGCCTACTCCGAAGCCGGCTTGCCGCTGCCCGGGCTGCAGGCCTTGACTCGCAGCGACTTGCCCAAAAAACAGGAACCCGGCCCCTGGGGGCAGACTTCAATATTCCCGGATAATAGTCAAAGAGCGCTCTTCGGTCCGGAACTGCAAGCCGGCTATCTCCTGGCCGAACTGGTGCGCCTAGACGCCAGACTGCGCGGCTGGCAGGCTGGCGCCTATGCCTCCGAAGTCGCGGCCCGCACCGCCCAATTCATGTTCTACGACAGCATCAGCCGGGACCTGCGCCATGACGGTTTTCTGGATCCCGAGACCCGCCTCTCTTTCCGGCAATGGCTGGATCGTCCCGAAGAATACCGGGATCTCCTCCTGCACTCCTTATCCGCGTCGCGCAGCGGCGTCATAGACCCGCGCAAGGCCGGGCTCTACGCGGTCTCGGAATTCGACCGCCGGGCTCTTACCTATTGCGAAAAAGCCTCGCTCGAGGATGCCGCCTTCCGGGACGGCCTAGCCCGGCAGGCCCGCAGCGCC
>JBAZVY010000001.1:25163-67122 GCA_041660645.1 Elusimicrobiota bacterium
CAGCGCCGCCCTGGCGGCTTACGCCGCCACCGGGCTATTCGACTCCGCAAGCCTGCGCGCGGCGCGCGCCGCTCCGGCGGCGCCCGATCCGGCCGCGGCCTCCGCCAACGCCTGCCGCGAGGAATGGCGCGCCGAAACCGCGGCCCTGCCCAAAGCCATGGCCCTGCTCTCCGAGGCAATGGAAGCGGAGAGACGATTCCGGCAAGAACGGGAGCCCCATGCCTATAAAGACTAGCCTGCTGGTATGCAGCCTGTTATGCTGGTCCGGCCCGGCTCCGGCCCAAGGCCCGGCGCCCGAGCGCGCGGACGGCAAGTACCTCACCTACTCCCCGGCCTCCGGAATGTTCTCCTGCCAGATACCGGCCTCTGGCTGGTATCCATTCGATGAGGAAGACGCCCAGGGCCCGGTGGTGCATATACTCGGCCCGGAGAACCCGGCCGGCGACTATCGCGCCGGACTATCGATACGTTGGCTGGACCCCTCCCAATCCGGCTACGTGGAGCCCAAAAAAGCCGTGGATATCCTGCGCCGCCCGGACAAAACCACGGCCCGCAGCGCCACGTCGGTGCGGCCCCTGCGCGTGGCCAACCTCCTGGCCCGCGTATTCGAGATCCAGGAGACCCGGACCCTGCCCCTGGACCGTCTCCCCGCCGGATCCGAGGTACTGCATCACTACGTGGCGGTCATTCCCAACGGCTCAGGCTACTATATGATAAGGCTGTCTTCTTCCCGAGACACCTACCTGGACCTGCGCGACGAGTTCGCCCATTTCCTCAAGACCTTCGAACCCATAGGCCGTTGACCACCTTGCCCCGGCTTTGCATCGTCGCATCCTTGCTGCTCGCCCTGGCCCCGGCCGGCGCCTACGGCGCAGTCCCGGCCTTCCCACCCGCGGCCGTCTCAGCTTCGACCGCCAGCCGGCCCATAGTGATAGACGCGGGCCATGGCGGAGAAGACTTCGGAGCCGTAGCCTTCAAACGCTATGAGAAGGACATCGCTCTGGCGGTGGCCCGAAAACTCCAGTCCCGCCTCCAGGCCCTGGGGCCGGTCCGCATGACCAGGGAAGACGACCGCTACGTGCCTCTGGACGTACGCGTACAGGAGACTGCGGATTGGGACGGGGCCCTCTTCATCTCCCTGCACGCCAACAAAGTGTTCCGCAAGAAGCTCCGCGGCCTCACGATCTACGCCTACGGCCCAGGCGGCGGCCGCAGCGACCGTCGCCATCGCCGCCAGCGCAGATTGCCGCCCCTCCTGCCCCCGCCGCCGGAACAGAGACGCGCCAGCGCCGCGCTGGCCGTCCGGATCATGCGCGATCTGCGCCGCGGGGGATTCCCGGTGGAACCGGTGGAACGCGCGGACTACTATGTACTGAAGAACCCCCGCACTCCCAGCGTGCTCGTGGAGATGGGCTACCTGAGCAACCCCGAGGAATCCCGGCTCCTGGCCGACCCCGCATACCAAGACCGTCTGGCCGATACCCTGGCCCGGTCGCTGAGCTCGGCAGCGGCGGCTACCGCGGCGCCGCCGAACGATTGAGCAGCAGCTGCACGCAGTCCACCAACTCCCGGCCGTCCAGCGGCTTGGAAAGATAAGCGTCCGCTCCGCAGCCCTCGGCCTCCATGGCCGCACCGGCGGCGCCCAGGCCGGAGAGCATGATCACGGGCACGGTCTTGGTCAAGGCGTCCGCGCGCAAGGCGCGGCAAGTCTCGAAGCCATCCATCATGGGCATGGAGTAATCCAAGATGACCAGGTCCGGACGATTGCGCTGGGCCGCTTCCAGGGCTTGCGCGCCGTCCAAAACGGATATGACCTTCAGCCCGGGGACCCGGCCCAGCCATCTCTCCAGTATGCGCGCGACGTCCGCTTCGTCATCCACCACCAGTATGAGCTTCTCGGCCATGGTCAGCTACCCCCATTCTGGATGCAGCCACGATACAACAGATACGCGCGCCGGTCCAGGGTGGACATCTTCTGCATCTCTTCCGGGCTGAGTCCCGGTATATCACGCCGCGAATGCCAATCGTTCATCCGGTCATAAAGGGTCTGACGCAAGTCCAAGTCGGAGATATCGGAGCCCGGGAAAACGCGCAACTCGCTCAAGACCGCGCCCTGGCGCAATTGCCGGGCCCAATAGCGGGCCTTTAATTCGAGTATCCCGCGTTCGATGCTGTCGACCTGCTCGCGGGCCCCGACGCAGTATTCCGCCACCGCGTCCCGCAGGTCTTCCGCCGGACGCGGGGCCGAACGCAAGCCGGAGCGCGGCACCGGCTGCTCGTAAGCCGCCCGGACCAATCCCGTCTCGACCTCGATGAGCCGGGCCTGCACGACCAGATCCCGGCCCCGGCTCATGTAACTTCCCACCACGAGGCCTTCCACGGACAAAGTCCGGCCCAAAGTCCAACGCCCGGACGAGCTATAGGCCGCCTCCGCGGACAAGCCTTGCTCGGCCAGCAGCTTATCGAGCATGGAGCGCTCCACGGTCTGTACGCCGCCGGTCCGGACCAGGCCGATTATGATGCGCTCGGATATGGAACGGCCGTATCCGCCGCTGGTGTCGTCCGAAGGCACGAACGGCAGGACTGCCACGCGCGCGATATGAGCGCCCTGCGCCGCAGAAGATAAATCTCGGGCCAAGGCGCCCAACCCCGCCGCGCCCACCCAGCCGGGCATGAATGCCGCTGCCGCGATCACCCGGACCGCAGCCCTTGCCCTCGCCCCACAATGGACCCCGCAGCTCATCCTGAAAATAGGATAGGCCATGCGCTTTGCCGGAGATTTAACCGCCGCTGAAATTACGTTTAAGTATCGCGGTTAAGAGCCTGGTGGGAGCGGCGTATGAGGTTGTGGACCCTAACGCAGAACTGACGGTAGCGCATGCGCCCGGAACGAGAATTCAAGATGCCCAGGTCGCGATTTATCCACTTCAGCCGGGTGCTGTCCGTATAATGGTCCGCGTCATCTTCCAGGCTGTCGCGCAAACTCTCGAAGTCATCGTCTTCCAGATAGAGCTTCCCAGGCAGCTGATCGCGCATGAAAGCCACGAACGCCTCCGGGCTCTTGCGCAGCTCCCGGACCATGGCCTCCGAAAAACTCCCGGGCTGGGATCTTATGCCCAATTCCGCCATGACCTGCAAGGTGACGATATGCGCCTCCATCTCCATCTCCAAGGACTCCGCCGGGAGATCCTGGGCGTGCTGCAGGATATGGATCAACTCATGGGTCACGGTAGCCGCCGCATTCGCGGTGTCGCCGTGCAAATAAGGAAGGCTGAGATACAGGACGTTCTTGAAATAATCGTACTCGCCCAAAGAATTGCCCAATTCCTTGAACCGCACGGGCACGGCCCCTCGGCCCCGGGCCAGGCCGCGCACCGAGCGCAATACCTTCATAGCCGTAGGCGAAGCCGCGGCCGCGGCCAATATCTCATCCAATCGGCCGGCATGCTTGGCCACTTCCGAATGCACGCCGCCCGCGGCCCGGGCCCGGGCCGCGGCCGCCGGGCGCGGCTCCGCGCGCGCCATCGCTTCCGGTCCGGCGCGCCCGTTGTCCCAGAACGAATACAACTCTGCGTAATGGTCCCCCGCGCGCGCCGCATCCAGGATCGGACCTCGGCCGGAGACCAGGGGCGCCTCTCCGAACGAAAAAGCCGGCAGCGGTCCCGCCGCCATATCCGGCCCGGCCTGCGGCGCTATCATGGCCAGAGGCCTAAGCACAGGCGAGGGCATGGTCGATAACATTGAGGACGGCGCCATAAGAGATGATCCCGCCAGCAAATTACCGGGGTGGATAGATGCAGGGAAAACATATTGCACCGCTGGCGCTCCGGCCGGCGATTTAAAAGGCGTTAGACGGATCGGGGCGCCATACGCGGCCCCGGACGCGGATAGCGCCCAGGCCAGGCCTACGATATAGCGTATAGGATTGATTTTTAAGATCATCGGCTCCGAGGCGTGGACGCGGCCAATATGGCTTTGAAATGTTGCTCCCACTGCTGGGAGCGATAGGATATTTTCAAAATCTTGGACGCGTCCGGTTTGCCGCCGGCTAATTGTGAAAGGTCATAGAGATCGAAACCGTCCAATTCGAATGCCAGGGTAAGGTTCTGCCCGTTGCGTATGGCGATACCGATGTCATTGTCGCTAGGGTCGCTGGGGGAAGCGGGTATCCATCCCGAGGACCCGAGCCAATAAGGCGGATGGGTATGCCACTGCCCGACATGACGCCCATTCCATTCCACGCTGGTCACAGGTTCCAGCATATTCGCCGGATTAAAATCATAACCGCTGCCCGCGTTCTCCAACACGCACTCCACCATATCCTGCATCTGCTTACGGCGCAACTCAGCCTTGGCCGGATCTTTCGGCAACTTCAAGATCGTTGCCACCTTCGCGCGCAGGTTGCCCCGATCGTCAACGACCTTTATAGCCTCAGGGTACTGCTCAAAAAGCTCGGCCAGCCCTACCGGGTCGGAGGCTCGTTCGCCGATCTTGCGCATGAGCACACGGCTGTTATCCGGATATTCATGGAACTCCAGGCCGTTCTTGCCCAACGTGGCCTCGCCGCCCACTTCCAGGACCTTTACGGCGCCAGGCATAGCCAAGCGATCCGCTATGGACTTCTCAAATATCACAGCTATGCTGCGCACCCCTTGCGGGGAAAGTACCGCGGCGCGCAATTCATGATGCGAGATCGGATAGGACTCCGCCGACACCGTAGTCCCCATATATCGATCGAGCCGCTCCAAAGCCAACCCCAACCCAGAAGACAGCCGCAGGCTATCTCCAAAAGCATCCATCAGCACGCGCCCATCGCCATGGCGTAGCATGACCACATGCTGCCGGCCCTTAGCCCATTCGCCTACGGCTTTAGCCTCAGCACCCAATCCGCGAAAATCTTGGCTCACTATCATGCCGATCATCTGTTCCGTGACCGCAGGATGCACCGGCCGCCTGCCCACCGCGGCCGACAGCTTAGGAACCTCGATAGGAGCCGGCGCCCAATCCCCGCAATAGCCGGACCCCGAGGCCCAGGCGAACGTCAGAACGGACAGTCCGGTGCGCAGCATGCGCGTACTCATGCTTATAGGATAGGAAGACCGGCACGGAATCGCCTGGGCCCTTGGGGCCCCCATCAGGGGATTTAAGGCCTAGGCCTGCTCAGGCCTGCTGGTAGCCCAGGAATTTGCTCAGCGTTTCGCCGAGCTGTTTGGCTTCGAACGGCTTGCCCAGCACGCCCTGGGCGCCCTTCATCCGGGCATCGGAGATCGTATGCTCGGAGACATCGCTGCCCGTCATTATTATTATCGGGATGTCGCTTTGCTTGCGCATCTTGGTCAAAACGTCCCATCCGTTATCGCCGTCCAAAGACAGATCCACCAGGGCCAGATCCACGCCTGGACAGCTTATGAGCTTGAGGGCGGATCGCGTAGACGCTACGGATATGACGTCATAGCCTAGATTATGCGCCATCCAGGTCAGCATCCGGCTGAAATCGAAGTCATCGTCCACTACCAATATCTTCTTGCGGGGCATGAGCAGTGGAATAATTTACCATAAAATTACTCATGTTACAATAGTTATCAAAACCCTCAGGACTCAACCCCCTCCCAACCGCCACAGCTTGAGCCCGAGCTCCGGGACCAAGCGCCTTTCCACGGCGCCCGGGATCGCGCGCAGATATATCTCGCAGGTGGGATCCGCCACGGCCCGGAACAGGTGCCCGGCGCGGACGCTCATGTCCTTCAGGCTCAAAGCCACATGCGCGTGCAGCAACGATTGCCCGTCTTCCAGCCGTGAAACGTTGCCGGTCAAGGATATGATCTCCACCGGCCCGGGGAACGTTTCCTTGTGATAGGCTTGGGTCTTCGGGTCAAAATGTCCGACCTCGATCTCGCGGGCCGCGCCTATGCCGGAAAGCGTCCCCGCGCATATGCGCCGGTCGTTTAAAAATGCGTTCAAAGCCGCGACCAACTCCTCTCCGGGCAGGGCCTTTATCGCCCACCAACCGTCTTTCATCTCGCGATATTCCATGATCCCTCCTAGCGCCTCATTATGGCAAATTGTACGGGCTTTCCCGATTTGATATCTTAGAACTACAAAATGCTCCCTACCAAGCCCATATGCATGGTCGGCATAGGCGGCGGCAGCGGCTCCGGCAAATCCTGCCTGGCATCTTCCCTCAAGAACGCGCTCGGCGACCAGATCGCCATAGTCTGCATGGACTGGTACTATCGCGATAACGGACAGCTCTCGGACGCCGAAGCCAAGAAGCTCAATTTCGACCACCCCGATGCCATAGACATGCCCCTGCTCTTGGCCCAGCTCGACGCGCTCATGGCCGGCGCGATCGTGCATGCCCCGCGCTACGATTATGCCGCCCATGCCCGCCGCCGGCAGACCCATATCGTGCATCCGGCTCCGATCATATTGCTGGAAGGCCTGCTCGTACTGCACGACCCCCGTCTGCTCCAGCGCCTCTACCTCTCGGTCTACATAGACGTCCCGGACGACCAACGCCTCATCCGGCGCATCCGGCGCGACGTGGAGCGCCGCCACGTGGGCCTGGAAGAGACCTTGCGTCTCTACGAACACTGCGTGCGGCCCATGCACAACCGCTTCATCCATCCCTCTTCGGCCAATGCCACCTGGATCTGGCAGCAGAACGAGGATAAGAATTTCTCCCGCGACCTGGCCTCCCACCTGCGCATGGTCCTGCGCAGCAAACGCAAAGGCGCGGCGCCGCGGCCGGCCTCCGGCAGCCTGCAAGCCCGCGCTCCCCGCCCCCGCCGCTGAGCGCGCACAAACGGCCCTACTTTTTATACAATCCGGATATGAAGACCACCATCGCGTTGTTCCTGCTTTTAGCCGCATCCCCGGCCTCCGCCGTATATTTCGATGCCGGCCTCGGACAGAGCTTCGGCCATGGCAACTACGTGGGCACCTCCGGCTTCGTGGAAGTCGGCGAAGACGACGGCATATACGCAAAGCCCAGCTTCTCCACCTACCATTCCGACTACATCAAATCCACCAAGACCTACGGCCTGCGCGCCGGCTATGCCAACAAGCACTTGGACATAGGCCTAGAAGGTTCGGTCACGCCCAAGGTAGACGGCTACCGCAGCAACTCTTTAGGGGCGGACGCGACCTTCTCCTTGTTCCCGGGCCGGGGCAGCCGCCGCAGCGCGCTCAAGGAAAGTTCGGGGAAATCCAGCAGCGGATTATTGCGCGTGGACCTAGGCGGCGGCATCCGCCAGACCTCGCATAAGGAAGACACGGCCGCAGCCGTGCGCCGCGGCCGCGGCACGGGCCATGAGATCAACCTCAACCAAACCGACCTCTCGGCATTCGCCGGCGCCAGCATATTCATCGTGGACGCCAACGCGGAGCTGACCCAGAGCCTGTACAGCAAGAGCTCGGACCAGATGACGCGCAGCTTGCAGCAGACCGCCGGCACCGGAGCCAATCCCGCGGTATTCGGCTTCCCGAACACCTCGGCCACGGCCAAGGTGTCCGTGCGCCTCATGCCCCTGCTGCGGCCTTTCGCCCAATATACCCACACCACCTACAAACTGCAGCAGCCCGCATCTCATGCCTATCGGCTGGGCGCCAAGACCGACTTGATGATGGTCCAGGCCCAAGGTTATTACGAGATATACGATCCGGGCGCCGGGGCCAAGAAGCAGGCCTACTACGGGCTGAGCGCCGGGCTGAAGTTCTAAGCCGGCCGCTGGCCGCGGGAGAAGTGCATGGGCACGGGCAGGGATATCTGCCGCATGCATTCCAGGGCAAAACTGTCGGTCATGCCCGCGATATAATCCGTGATCATGGTCCGGCCGGGATAACCTTCCCGCTCATAGACCGCCCGCATCTGTTCCATGTAATGCCCGAAATTGCGGTCCACGTCCAGCTCCAGCCGGGCATAAGCGGAGAAATCCGTGCCGTGTTTCTCGAACAATTCCATGAAATAGTCGAAAAGCGTATGGATGACCGTACGGATATGCCGCCGGTATTTTATCAGCTTGGGATGGTAATAGATGCGCTCATAATTGAACGCTCCCAATTCCACCACCAAGCCATGCCGCTCCGGAGAGAAGCCCACGGTCTCGCCGCGCGCGGAATTTGCGACCATGTCCGCGATGAGGGTGCTGATGATATCCGTATTGGAATCGCCCAGGCCCTTGACCACCCGCGCCGGCAGGTCTGACTTCTTGATGAACCCGGCCGTGACCGCATCTTCCACGTCCCGGCCCAGGTAAGCGATGCGGTCGCTGAGCCGGACCATGCAGCCCTCGTAAGTGCACGGCATATAAGCGCGGTCATGGATGTTCTCCAGATCGTTGGCCGTAGCCGAGGGCTTAAGCCCGGTCTGGGTGAAATCCTCGCCGTTATGGCAGATAATGCCGTCCTTGACCGCATAAGTCAGGTTCAATCCCTGCCCATGGTTGGCCAGATGCTCCACCACGCGATAGGAGTTGAGCTCGTGCATGAAGGACTTGTCCGTGCCCAACTTGGCCGCCAGCTCCTTCTCCCCCTCGTGTCCGAACGGGGTATGGCCTAGATCATGGCCCAAACCGATGGCATAAGCCAGCTCCGTGTCCAAGGCCCAATCCCCTCCGGAAAGGTTCAACCCCCGGCAGACCGTGGCCGCGATGGTGGCCACATGCAGGACATGTTCTATGCGCGTGCATATATGGTCGTTGTCCGGAGCATAGAACACCTGGGCCTTATGCTTAAGGCGCCGGAACGGATAAGAATGGATTATCTTGGTCTGATCCCGGAAATATTCGGCCCGGATATCCGGGGCCACGGGCTTGCTGCGGCGGAGGTAGACTTCGTCTGGGAGCGGGTTGCGCATCTCCAGATATTATAGCTATTGTGCGCGGTCAGTTCGTAGAGACCGTAGTCTGGCCCAACCAAAAAAGCTCCAGGCTATACGTGCACCCGGAGGAGCCGCAGTCCGCGCGCACTACGCTGTCGACTTGACGCAGTTCCACATCATCCAGGGACTGGCCGCAGTCCGGGCACTTGAGTTTCTTGAGCAATACGGAATCAGGATAAAGCTTGGCCATGCGGATATTCTACCCCAACCCGGTTACAGGCATATTGCCCCAAAGTCCTAATAATCTCACGGCAATAGACCCATTCCCCGGCATCAGGCTATAATACCCTTATGAACCATAACACCTTTCTCGCTGGCCTGACCCTAGCCGGGCTGCTGGCGCTCCCCCAGGCCGCGCTGGCCAAAGCCGCCCCGAAACTGTTCGATGCCGAAGCCCACCGCGGCGGACGCGACGCCCGGCCGGAAGACACATTAGTAGCCTTTGCCTATGCCCTGGAACTGGGCGTCACCACCTTGGAAATGGACATGCAGATGACCAAGGACGGCCGCATCGTGATCAGCCATAACCCGTTCATGAACCCCGCCTTGGCCCAAGGCCCGGACGGCAAATACGTGGAGCCCGACAAGTACGATATCCGAGCCCTGACCCTCAAGGAGATACAGAAGTTCGACGTCGGCACCATGAACCCCAAGGCCGGAGATTACTATGAAGGCCACGGCAAGACTCAGATCGCCGTGCCCGGCACCCGGATCCCGACTTTAGAAGAAGTTTTTGAATTGGCCAAGGCCTACGGCAATGACCAGGTCTTCTTCAACATCGAGACCAAATCCTATCCCGCCGGTCCGGAAGCCAAGAACAGCCCGGACCCGGCCGTGTTCGTGAAGAAGTTCCACGCTATCGTGGATAAATATCACATGGCAGAACGGGTATTCCTGCAATCGTTCGATTGGCGTACGCTCCGAGAGATGAAGAAGCTCGACCCGAACATAGCTTTGGTGGCTCTTACCTGCGAACAGCCCTCCTGGGGCCGCGACGGCATGTACCGCCAGATAGGCGAACCCGGGCCTTCGCCCTGGATGGCTGGACTGGACATAGATGACTACAAGGGCGATTACGTGAAGGCGGCCAAAGCCATAGGCGCAGACATAGTCTCCCCCTACTGGGAAGAGTTGTCCAACGAGCTGGTAAGCGAAGCGCACACGCTGGGCATGAAGGTAGTGCCCTGGACGGTCAACAACGCGCAGAAGATGAACATGCTGTTAGACATGGGGGTAGATGGAATCATCTCGGACCAGCCCGCCCGGCTGCGCGAAGTCTTGGTCAAACGCGGCCTCCCGGTGGCTGAACCCACGGTGAATGTCAAAAGCCCCTATCACACCGGCACGGCCATCGCCTCCGGCGACACCCAGGTCAATCAGCCCGGCGGCGATTCCGCGGAGTGACTCCGTCCAGCCCCCGGCCCGGCGAAAGGCCTAGTCTGGCCTAGGTCTAAAAAACTCCTTTCCGCTTCCCGCATGGCCCATCAGGCTCGGGCCGCCTTATGGATATAATCTAAGAATTATCCTGGAGGATATTTCCATGCAGACCCGCCACACCCGATTCTTCATCATATCCGCGGCCCTGGCCCTGGCCCATAACTCCTCAGCCGGCCAGATATACAAAGGCCCGATATCCGGCATAGGCCGGGCGCCCGCCCTGACATCCCCGCTTATCCTGCAAGGCGCATACGTGATCCCCGGACTTCAAGTTCCTACGCTACCGCAGTTCTCTTTGCTCAGCCCGCTCTCTCGCCTACCCGCCCTGGCGCCCAAAGTGCAGATATCCGCCCAACCGCTCATCGTCCTGCCCCAGGCGGCCGCAATGTCGGCGCCCATATCCGGCTTGACCGCCGATATCGCTCCGGCCCTGGCCCGGCTGGCCTCGCCCAACCTGGGAGCTGAAGACTCCAGCGCCGCGGCTGAAAACATGCTCGCGCCCATACTCGGCCGCGGCCGGACCGCGGACTTGTCCGTGCCTACTCCGCAAGACCACACCCCGGCTCCGCCCCGCCGCCTCCCGGCCCTGGCTCCGTCCAAAGCCAAAGGCTCGCCCCTGCTCTCCCAGATCTCATTCGCGCAAGGCGTCGCCGCGGAACACCAGGCCCTGCTCCAAGAGACCTTGAGCCGCCGCAAAGCCGGCTGGACGCGAGGCCTTACCGCCGTGGGCATAGACCTGAACCGGCCCGCGCCGGTCCTCACCGTGCGCTCCGCCAAGGTAATAGAAAAAGGCAAGAAAGTGACTTTCGTGGTGGATTGGACCCAAGGCCGGACCCGCTTGGGCGCTTTCCAGGCCTCGGTGTCGCTAAAGGACCTGCAGCCCGCGATATGGCGCCTGCAGCCGCCGCCCGTGCCTCAAGAACTGCAGATTAAATTGCGCTTCCGCAACACGGCTACGGAAACGGACATAGCCCAGTTCTTGGAAACCCACAACCTGCGCCAGCTCTACAAAAACAGCGACGGCCACATCGTGGCCGTGACCGGAGACGACCAGTCCGAAGCCGTGGCCCGCGCAATCTCCGGACAAGGACCAGTGCTCTTCGCCTCGCCCGCGGCCCTGAAACTGCCCGCGGCCAACCAACTGCGCATCGTATTCAAGCAGTCCATCCCCCATAAGCACAAAGACGACCAGCCCCGCTTGGAGACCGAGACCTCGGAAGCCGCGATCGCGGACATACTGCACAGCCGCGGCTTGCGCGTCCTGGCCATGGACCGGATGACCAATGTATGGACCGTAGGCGCCAAAGGCCTGGACTCCCTGGCCATGGCCAAGACCATCCAGAGCCTGCCGGATGTGTTCTATGTCTCGCCCGTGGAATTCAGCACGCCCTGGACCCGTCAATTGGTGGTCGGATTCCCAAAAGGCTACAGCATAGAACAGGTATCCGACTTATTGCGCGGCCACGGCTTACTTATAGAATCCGATCTCAAGGACGGCTACTACCGCCTGGCCCAGGTCTCGGATGATACCTCGGCCTCAGAACTCGCACAAACCCTAGCCCAGGAATCGGTCGTAAAATACGTGACTCCCCTAGGCCTGCTAGATGATGAATCGGTCCGGCAATCCGCCAAAAGCGTGGCCGTAAACAAAGGCGGGATATATTCCCATACCGACTACAACATCTACTACTATTATGCGCAGCAAGGGCTGGAACGAGCCGGCGCCACGCCGGAACAGTTGAAGCTGTTCGCCCGACTCTGCGACGAGGCCCCGGTCAAGGGCGGCCGGTACAATCCCTGGTCCGGCGACTGATCAAAGCCGGAAACCCCAGCTAAGGCCGCGGGCGCGGATCACCATAGCCCGTTGATGGCCTGGCCGCAAAAAGGACAACGGCCTTCCTTTATATGGGCCTCGGCCACTTGATAGCCCTTGCGCACTATAAGAGTCTTGCCGCACTTGGGACAGACCGTGTTCTCCAAGACGCTGCCCGGGACATTGCCCACGTACACGTAATGCAAGCCCTCGGCCTTGGCTATGCGATATGCTCCTTCCAGCGTAGCCACCGGAGTAGGCGGCACATTGGTCAAACGATAGGTCGGAAAGAATCGGGTAAAATGCACGGGCACGTCCGGCCCCACGTTGTCCTTTATCCAACGACACATAGCCGCCAACTCCTTAGGATCATCATTGTGCCCGGGTATGACCAGGTTGACCAATTCCAACCACCGGCCGCTGGCCTTGACGGTCTTGATGGTCTCCAACACCGGGGCCAACTCCGCCGCGGCCATATCCTGATAGAACTTGTCCGAAAAAGATTTGAAGTCGATCTTGACCGCGTCCATAACCTTGAGCAGTTCCCGCAAAGGCTCCGGGTTTATGTAGCCGGCTGAGACCATGGAAGTCTTCAGCCCCTTCGCATGCGCCAGCTTAGCGATGTCGTACATATACTCATAGAACACTATAGGCTCGGTAAACGTGAAGCAGATGGAATAGGCTTTCTGCTTGAGCGCGGCCTCCACCACCTGCTCCGGGGTCAGCTCATAATGCCCCACTTTCTCGAATACGGCCTGGGATATGCTCCAATTCTGGCAAAAGCGGCACTGCAAGTTGCAGCCTACCGTGGCCAACACCATACGCTTATGCCCTGGATGGAAATGAAAGAACGGCGCTTTCTCTATGGGCTCCAAGCCCAAGGAACAGGGCTTGCCGTAAGTCACGAGATTGAGCTTGCCGCCGGAATTCTCCCGCACTCCGCAGAATCCGCGCTTGCCCTGCGCGATTACGCACTTGCGCGGACATACCTGGCACCAAGCCTTGCCGTCCGCCAGCTTCTTATAGAACATGCACTCCCGGGATAACGACGGCCCCGCACCCGACCAGTGCCGGGCCAACAACAATGGCGCCAAGGCGCAGAGCGTAAAGATGATCCGCAAAACCCAACTTCTCATGCCGTGCCTCTCGGCCCGGACGGCATCGCCGCAAAGCTCAACCCCAGGCTGGCCAGTTTTAGCGCGGCCACAATCAGGCACGCGTCGCGCAGGCCCAGCACCGGCAGCAGCACTACGCCGCCCAATATGCCGCCCACCCAGCCTCCGGCCAAATCGCAGGCATAGAGCCGGCCCACGGCTCCCGGCGCTTGGAGCCGGCAAGCCAAAGGGAACTGGGCTCCGGTCAAGGCTCCGGAAGCCAGGCACAAGGCCACGAACCCGGCCAAAAGCAGGCTCTCCGGCGCTTTCATACTCCCCAGCCCCTGCCAGCCGGCGGCCAACAACAGCGAGAAAAGCACCAACGCGGCTTCACTCATCAAAAACAACCGCCGCGCAGAACCCGCCGGCTTGGCCAAGAACAAGCTGGCGCCAGCGGCCCCAGCCATGAACACCGATACCAATACGCCTATCCACTGGTACACGTAGCCGTACACCGCTTGAAAAGCGAAAGTCAGGCACATGCTGTATACCATGCCGCCAAATCCCGTGGCCGCTATGGCCAAAGGCGCGGCCGTTAGCCGGCGCACGCACCGATGCCATACCCAATACAGCAGCGCCGATAACGCGATCAGACCCATGGCCCCGGACAAGGTCCAGGAGGCCGCCCACGACAAGCCGCGCCCGATCCGGGGAGACAGCATGGCGCTCCAGTTCGCCAAATCATGGATCACGGCCCGCGGTTGGAAATCCCGGTTCATCCCGGCCTGCGCCCGGACCGGGGCCAATGCATATCCCAATGCGTCCAGCCATTGCGGCTCCAGCCGGAACGCTACGTGCTCCGCGGTCAAGAAGCCGGTCTTTATGCCCCGCGCCCGCAAACGCTGCCCCAACACGGCCGGATCCAGCCTCAATGCGGAATCCGAAGCCAAGAACAGATTGCGGTCACCGGGCACGATGCGCACTTCCCGGAACACCGCGCCCACGGTAGCCAGCATGCAGGCGTTGAGCCGGGCCAGATTCTTCTCCAGGAAAACGGTGGACCCGGGCAAGGAGAATGCGAGTATGCCGCCGGGCGCCAGATGCGCCCGGGCCGCGGCCAAGAATTCCTTGGTGAAGAGCCGATTGGCTTCCAGCGTAGACGGCCGCGCCCCGCCTAGCAATATGACGTCGTAGCGGTCCTGGGAATGCTTCAAAAACCTGCGCCCGTCGCTGAAACGCACCCGCACCCGGGGGTCGGCCAATTCCGCGCCCGTGAGCGGATTCGAAAAACGCGCCACGGCTTCCAAGAGCAGGGGGTCGAGTTCCGCATAATCGGCCGCGAGCACCGGCTGCTTGAGCAGCTCGCGCAGCAGCCCCCCGGCGCCCCCGCCCAACACCAGCACGCGCCGGGGCGAGGGATGGGCCAGCAGCGGGATGTGGGCCAAATCCTCCACGGATTCCACATCCGGGACCGGAGCCACCAAGGCCGGAGAGCCGTTGCTCATGAACACGTACTGCCCTCCGGACTCCAGCACCGCCACGTTCCCATAGACCGAATTCCGATAAGACACGACTCGTTGCCCGGGCCACTGCCCGAGCAAGGACAGCCGCTGCAGGCGCTCACCCGAGCCTGAAAACATGAGCCCCCCGGCCAGAACGCCGGCGCCTAGCCAGGCCGTCGCGGCCGCGGCCGGCCCGGACTTCAGATACCAAGACCGGATGAGCAGGCAGAACAGAACATCCAATACCGCAGTGCCCAGCACGATATCGAAGGAATGGAAATAGGGTATGAGCAGGAAGGTCAAGACCACGCCCCCGGCCAGAGTGCCCACCGCTTCCCAGCCATACGCCCAGCCGGCCGCGTCCTGGTTCTTGCGCAGGCCCGGCGACAGCGCGAATAGCGCTCCATGCAGCAGGCCGGCTCCGGACAAGACCAAGCCCGAGGCCCAGAACATGGTCCAGATCCCGAACCCCTCGCCGGCCGGTATCCCGGCCAGACCGCGCAGGCCCCGGATAGCGAACAGGGCCACGGGTAGGGTAGCGGCAAAAGCCGCCTGCAAAAGGATGAACAGCTTGGCCCGCAGTTCCCGCTCCGGCCGGATGCGGCCGGCCAAAAAGCTGCCGGCGGCCTCCAGGGCCAGCCAATTGCCTAGGATCAGGCCCAAGGATAGCTCGTTGCCCGAGAACACCACCAACAGTTCGCGCAAGAGCACGATCTGGGCCACCAGTCCGCTGGCGCCCAACACCAGCAATATGGCGATGAAGCTCATACGCCTATTTCCCGGCCAACTCCTCGGCCAGGGAATACATCCGATATATCTTGCGCAGGGCTTCCAATATGCCGCCGGAATGCACGGCCACGGCCCGGGCGCGATCCTCGGTGTAGGCATAACGCAGGGCCAGACTGGGGATATTGCCGTCGAATATCAGCCCCACGTACTCACCGTTGCGATCGAACACCGGACTGCCGGAATTGCCGCCTATGATGTCGTTGGTGGTGACGAAATTCAGCGGCGCGGCCAGGTCCACGTCCGCCCGGCGTTCCGCTTCCAAAGGCGAAAGGTCGAACGGCTCCTGGCCGTCGAAAGCCTCGGCCCGGTCGTAAAGGCCGTAGAAAGTGGTCTTATACGGAATCCGGGTAGTGCCCTCCTCATAACCGGCCACCTTGCCGTAGCTCAAGCGCAAGGTGAAGTTGGCGTCCGGATAAGCGGCTGTGCCTTGCACGGCGAACCTGGCCCGGGCGATACGCCCGCCCTCCAGCACCGCGACCGTCTCGATCTCGTCTTCCTGCCACTTGCGCAATTCCCGATACAGCGGATCCAGCCCCCGGGCCCAGACGATCAAGGGGTCGTCGGATGCGGCCACGGCCTTGCGCCCGCCCGACGCCAGCTTCTTACGGGATTCCACATCCGCCAGCCGGGTGCCGGCGATCAATTCATGGGCCGCGGCCTGCGCATCCCGGCCGGACAGGGCCGCCTTCACATAAGGGTGATCGGCGCCCAATCCGTCGCGGGATTCCTGCAGGTCGACGGCCAGCATATGCTCTTCCAAGTCCGGATATATGGGCGCGGGTGAAAAAAGCTGGAAGCGCAGGGACTCCAGGGCCGAATCCCGAAATTCCTCATACCGCTTGTCGTTCGGTTTCTCGACTTCCGCGACATATCGCACTATGGTGTGAGCGATCTCAGCCAGCCGGCAATCCGGCGTGCCGCGGTAGTTCAAGTCCGGCCAACGCGCCGCGAGCTTGTCCTGCATGGCGGCCATGCGCTCCCAAGCCGAAGCGCTGGCCGCAGCCAGATCCGGCCGCGCGGCCACGGCCGCGCGCAAGGCCTCCTCTTCCGACTGCTTGGCCGCCATGAGCTTAAGGTCTTGGAGTCCCGCCAACTGCCCGGACAAAGCCTTTAAGCTGTTCTCCACGCTGAACGCCCGGCTCCGCGCCCGCCGCGACTGTTCCGGGCCCAAGGCCCGGTAAGCGGCATAGGCCTGCCGCCGCCGCAGTAATTTCTTCAGCCGGCTGGGCAGGGCCGAATCGCGCGCGAACTCCAACTGCCGCAGGGTCTTCAACCGATCGGTCGTGCCCGGATTTCCGGCCACGAACACGAGCTCGCCCTCCTTGGCTCCGGCGCTGTTCCAGCGCAGATACGCGGGCGACTTGACCGGCTTGCCGTCCTCATAGACGCGGAAAAAAGCCATATCCAGATCGAAGCGCGGATACACGAAATTGTCATAGTCCCCGCCGTAGAACGCGGCCTGCGCCTCGGGCGCCATGACCAGACGGATGTCCGTATACTTCTTATACCGGTACAAGCTATAGCGCCCGCCGTTGTATAAGTCCACCACATCCGAACGCAACCGCGTCTTCTCGGACGATTCCTTCTCGATGCGCGAGATCTCGGCCTTGCGCTGGACGTTCTGCACGCTGGCGGGCGCGTCCGCCTTCATGGCCGCCAGCACCCGGGAGGTCACGTCTTCCGTGGAAATCAATACATTGAGTTCCAGATCCAGGCAAGCCCGTTCCTCGGCCGAACGCCGCGCGAAAAAACCCGCTTTAACGAAATCCGTCTTCTCGGAGGACATCTTCTGCAGCTGCCCCAGCGCCACGTGATGATTGGTAAGGACCAGCCCGTCCGGAGACACGAAAGCTCCGGAACCGCCGTCGTTGAAGCGCACCGCGGATAAGCGCACCTTCTCCGCCCATTCCGGGCTAGGCACGAATCCATAACGCTGCTGCAGCTGCGCCATCGGCAGATTATCCAGCGTCCACATGCCCTCATCCGCCTGCGCGCGCGGCGCCAGCAGCACAGCTCCCAAAGCCGCGATCGGCCACAGTCCCGCCATCCGATATCTCATCCGATCCTCCTGACCTTATAGCCTCGCGCTTCCAATTCGCGCGCCAACGCTTCTCGATGGTCGCCCTGGAACTCCAGGGCCCCGGCCTTGACCGCGCCCCCGCAGCCCAAACGTCTCTTCAACTGGGCGTGCAGCTGATCCTTGAGCGTAGGATGCATGATCAAGCGTTCGACCCGAGTGACGCCGCTGCCCTTGGCATTACGGGCAAAGCTTAGGCGCAAGGGTTCGGGTTGGGGGGCGCTGGTCACGGCGTCATACGGTGAGAAAGGCCGGACAAAGAGACCTCGAACCGGGCGGCCATATCAAAATGGCCCAGATCGTGCTCCTCATAGACATGTCTCACTCCCAAGTCCTGGAGCACCCGGGACAATTTGCGCGCGCCCAGATGCAGATAGAACTCATCCCGACGTCCGCAATCGAAGAACAGACTCTTAAGCTTCTTAAGGCCGGCCTTATGGACGCGCGCCGCGACCACCGGGTCCTGAGCCTTCCACCGCGCCCAGACCGCGGGGACGATTTCCCCGGTATGCGGATCGCAAGGCAGGTCGAACCCGCTACGGCTCTTGGGGTTGGGAGAATAGCAGGCGGACATGGCCACGATGTTGACCACCGAATGGTCGAAAGCCTCCTGGTCGCGCGCGGCCCGGAACTCTTTAAGGAAGCGCTCCACCGAACCGCCGTACTTGCCCAGACCGGTGACGAACTTCGGGATGTCGGTCCCGTAGCAGATATCGAAGGCCATGTCTCCGCTATGGCAGGCGACATGCCCGAACACGTCCGGATGCTTCATGCCCAGCATGAGCGCGCCGTAGCCGCCCGAGGACTTGCCCATGACCGCGCGGCCCGAGGCCCGCCGGCTGACCGACAGCTTATCCTCGAAGAACCCCACCAGTTCATCGACCACATGGTCCGCATAGCGCCCAGTGGCCGAAGAATTGACGTATTGGCTGCCCCCAAAAGCGGTGAAGCAGTCGGGCATGACCAGCACGCATTCCCGCGCCCCGCCCTCGGCCACGAGCCGATCGAAGCGTTCCGGCAGATTCTCGCGCCAGGGGCTGAAATTGAGGAAACTGCGGCCGGTGCTGGAAAATCCGGCCAGGCAATATATCACCGGGTAACGCCGGCCCGGTACCGTACCGTAAGAAGGCGGCAAATATACCGGCACCTGGCGCAGGCGGGGGTCGCCCAAGGGATTAGCCTTGAGCACCACGCTGCCTACGGATTCGATCTGGACCCGGCCTTTCATCAGACCTCCAAGGCTTTGCGCAAGGACCCGTCTACTCCGGCCAGCAGCAGGCGCGCGTCTTGCCCGCCCAAGCCCCGGCGAGCCATGACCACCGCGGTCTTTACGCTCCAACCCGAGTTCCGGAACAGGGCCCGGGCCCGGGCCGGCGCGACCCGTCCCAACTCGGAGATGATGCGCTCCCCGCGCAGCTTGAGTTTGCGCGAAGTGGGCTTTAGGTCCACCATCCAACGGTCATAGACCTTGCCCAGCAGTATCATGGTGCCGGTGGTCAAAGCGTTGAGCACCAGCTTGGCCGCGGTGCCGGATTTCATGCGCGTCGATCCGGCCACCACCTCCGGCCCCACGTTGGGCGCGATGATGAGTTCGGCCGGATTCTCCGGAGGATTGCCGTTGGATGTGACCAGTATGGTGCGGCAGCCCTGCTGCCGCGCGGCCTGCAAAGCCGCGCGCACGAAAGGCGTTACCCCGGAAGCGGCGATGCCCACCACCGCGTCCTCCGGCCCCAGCCCGGCCACGGCTCGGGCCCCGGCTTGGGGATCGTCTTCCGCGCCTTCCTTGGACCGGAACACGGAACTGCGGCCTCCGGCCATGACCGCGCGGATCTCGTCCGGAGTCGTGCCGTAAGTAGGCGGGCATTCCGCGGCCTCCAACACGGCCAAACGGCCGCTGGTGCCGGCGCCCAAGAACAGGACGCTGCCGTGCCGGCGCAGGCAAGCCGCCAGCATCTCCATGCCCCGGGCTATGGCCCGGCTCTGGCGGGACACGGCCAAGGCCACGAGCGCGTCCTCGCGATTGATGGCCTGAGCGATGCCCAAAGGCGTGCGTCGATCTATATGCCGGGTCCGGGGGTTAGGCCGTTCGGTAGGCAGTCGCGCATATACCCGCGGAGAAAGACGCGCCATGGCTCAATCCATCCAATCCGCGTCGTCGGCTTCCTCGGCCGGATTGGCCGGAGCCGAGGATAACGAAACGGAGCCCGACGCCGCATCCGTGGAGACCGCGGCCTCGGAAGGGACCGGCTGGAGTATCCAATCGAACACCTTGCCGATCATGGGGCCGCGCAGCATCTTGGCGCCGTGTTCCCGAGGCGCCGCCACCACCGTCAGATTCTTATCGCCCACCGCCATCCGGGCGAAGCTGGCCAGGATCGGCGTTTCCCGAGCGGAAGTCTTATCCGCCTCGGAATACATCATGAATATGGGCCTTCCCTTATAAGCGCGCATGGCATTGACCGTGGTGACGTCCTGATACTTCATGCCCGGAGACAGCAACGCGACCATGGCGACCTTGGGATGCAGCGCCGCATAGCGCAGGCCGATGCTGCCGCCCACGTCCGCGCCGATGATCACTATGTCTTCCTCGGCCACGCCCTGCGCGGCCAGATAGGCCATGCCGGCCTCCAAGTCCGATACCATGTTCAGGTATTCGTTATAGTTCTTGCTGACCACGAATTTACGCCAGATCGCGGCCGTGCCGTCCGGCGCGGTGCGGCTCTCTCCGTGTCCGCGCAGATCCAATGCCAGATAACCATAACCGCGCCGGAACAAGGGCCGCACCAGGTGGTACCAATCCTCTTTACGGCCTCCCGTACCGTGCAGGAGCAGGAAGCTCTTGCGTCCGGTCTTGGCCGGATTGTACTTAGCCTTCAGCTTCCAATTGTCCGAGGTGGCCAATTCCACGATCAGGCCCGGGAACACCAGCGGCTTGGCCGGGCGCGCCGGCGCGGCGCCTTGGATCGTGACCGAAGCCCGCGCTCCGGAGGCCGCCAGCAGGACGGCGGCCACGAGGCAGGACACGGTCAAGGCAGGATCTCCTCGGGCTTGAACCAGAGCCCGACTTCCCGCTGGGCGTCGGCCGGATCCGAGGAGGCATGCAGCACGTTCTCGAACTGGCCGGCGGTGGTCACCCGGCCGAAAGTGCCGCGGATGGTGCCGGGCACGGCCTGTTCCGGATTGGTGGCGCCGGCTGCCTGCCGCACCTTGGCGATGGCCCCTTCGCCGCGATAGACCAGAGCCAGGACCCGATGGTCCTTGAGGCCGTGGAATTCGCCCCGGATATACCGGATGAGCCCGGGATAAAAAGGCTTGCCGAAATGCGCCTCATAATGCTTTTCCGCCAGCGCCTCGGACACGCTCACCATCTTGGCCGCGACCATCTCCAACCCGGCCGCGTCGAGCCGGTCGATGGCCAGGCCGGTGAGTCTCCGATATAGTCCATCGGGCTTTATCAATATCAATGTTTGTTCTATAGCCATGGACATGATTCTAGATAATGTCCCGCTCTGGGCACAACAACTTGACGGGCCCGCCCCTGCTCGTTACAATAGGAGCATGTCCGCCAATATCCTGATAGTAGAGGATGACGAAGAGTTCCAACAATATCTCAGCATGACCTTGACCAAGGCCGGCTACCACGTGGCCGTCACCGGAACGGCCCGCGCGGCCCGGGACAGTTTCCATGCCCACCCGCCGGACCTGGTGCTCTTGGACATCGAACTGCCCGACGGCAACGGCATCGAGCTCTGCCGGGAATGGGGCCTGGACCAAGGCGGCGGCAGCCGGGTGATCTTCCTGACCGGCTACGGAGATGCCTCTACCCGCATAAAATGTTTCGGCCTGGGAGCTCAGGACTTCATCCCCAAGCCCGTGAACGTGGAAGAACTCCTGGCCCGGGTCCGAGTCCATGCCGCCAACAAGCTCTCCCAAGACGAACTGCTCCGCCGCAATCAGGAACTCGAACTCCACGCCCAGGTGCGGCAGGCCACCACCGACCTCATAGTGCACGATCTGCGCAATCCCCTGTCCACCATAAAAGGCACCTTGGCCATGACCCGCAAACGCGGACTCATAAGCGATGCCGTATATGTCGGCCTGCTCGGCTCCGCGGAGAGCGCCGCGGAATTCATGACCTTGATGCTCAACGACCTATTGGACCTCAGCAGCGGGGGCAAAAGACTGCAGGTGGAGATAACCCGGGTCGAGGTCGCGCCTATCCTGGCCCGACTCCCGGCGCTATTCGATAGTTATAAGCGGAATTGCGGGATATCCTTGGAATACAGCGTGGCGCCTTCGGTAGCTTGTCTGAACACGGACCGCAAGCTGCTGTTCCGGCTGCTGGCCAACCTGAGCCTGGCCGCGGTCCGGGGCTCGCCGCGCAATGCCGCCGTGCATTTGGACTGCGCCCCGACCGAAGGCCGGGCGCGCTTCACCGTGGCGGACCGCGGCCCCGGGATACCGGACGCGGATAAAGCCGGCATCTTCCCGAGCCAGCTCCCGTCCCAATTCAAGGATTCCAGCGTGGTCGGCATGGCCTTCTGCCGCATGGCGGTGGACGCCCTATCCGGCAAGATCTGGGCCGAAGACCAGCCCGGCGGCGGCACCCTGTACCGATTCGAACTCCCGACCGGCCCGAGCGCATTATGAGGCATCCCGCGATCCTGGCCGGGCTCTTGTCCTTGCTCGTTCTCTGCAACGGCTGCTTCCTGCTCTTGGGCGCGGGCGCCGGGGTGGGCGGCTATTCCTACGTGCAAGGCGAACTCAGCCGCACCTATCCGGCGGGATTGGACGCGGTTTGGGCGGCCACGCAGCAGACGCTTGCCGGCTTGACCTTGAAGGTGTCCGCCCAGCAAAAGGACGGCCTGGGCGGCACGATCGAAGCCGCGCGGGCGGATGGCACCCAGATCCGCCTAAAACTCGAGCCCGGCGCAGCCGGCGTCACCACGGTCCGCATCCGCATCGGCACGTTCGGAGACAAAAAGTCTTCCGCGGACATCTTGGACCGCGTCGCCCGCAATCTCGGGACCAGATAGCCCGCGCCGACAACCCCAGCGAACATGCGATATGCCGTGATCCTGAAGGAGCCGGCACTGCCCGACATCCGGACTTTAGCCCGGGTCCTAGCCAGCGAGCGCGGCTGCCCGGAGGCGGACGCCCTGTCCGAAGCCCGCGGCGCCTGGGGACTGGCGGCCCTGGACCAGGAACCGCCTGCGGCCCAAAGACTCGCCGCGGCCCTCGCCGCGGCCGGCATCCCGGCCTTGGCTCTGCCCCAGAACCTATTGGAGGAACTGCCCCCGGTCACGGCCGTGACCCGGGCCGAGATATCCGGCTCCGAAGTCCGGCTCCAGGACAGCGCCGCAGCCGCGCACCTGCTGGCCGCAGGAGACATCGCCCTGCTGTCCGCCGCCGTGATCAAACGGCGCGTCACCCAGACCATAACCTTATCCAAAGGCAGCGGCATCTTGCGCAAGACCGTACAGTTAGGCGCCCTGCTGGCCACCGGCCTGCCCTTCCCCCTCGGCAACGCCCGTCGGGAAGAGACCCGCTCCCTGGAAAGCTCCGAACTAGCCAGGGTCCTGGACATCTGCCTGCGCTCGCCCGCCCGGCGGCTGCGCCTGGAATCAGAGGACTTCGACTATTCCTGCCTGCTGGCCCGCAAGACCTACCAAGCCCTGGCCAACTTCCGCACCTTGGCCCGCGAACTGGCCGCGCTGTGGCCGGACGCGCAGCGCAACCACGGCCTGCATATCCTGCAAGAAGGCCTGCCCCTCCGCGACATGCGCTACGACTCCCTAGCCGATCTGGACCGGGAGAGCCGCTGGCTTCTGACCCTGCGCTCCCTGCGGTCCGCTCCATAAAAATAAGCTAAACTATCCCCATCTATCGGAGGCCCTCTATGAAAAAATCCATTCTCCTCGGCATCGTGGCCTGCGCACTCCTGGCCGGGTTATACCGCCCAGCCGCAGCCGGCATGATCGTAGGCCGAGCCGTACTCAAGATGCAATTCTCCGGCGGCTACGCGGAACTCAACGTGCGCGAGGAATCCGACGGGAAACAAAACATGATCGTGGGCTATAGCCCGCTCGGCCCGACCAAGCTTACCGCCATGCCCGGAGGCTACGAGGGCTGGATCTACGGCACGCGCCTGAAGCTGGCCTGCGACGCCCAGGGCTGTTCCGGCACGGGGCTCTCCGGCCCGGCCAATTTCAAGATCACGGACGGCGGCGCCGCATACGAAGGCGGCATGAACCATAACTTCATAGTCCTGCGCCGGACCGAAACCCGGCTTGAGGTCCTCAGCCAAAACACCCTATACCTCACCAAAAAAGAAGACGGCAGCTGGTCCGGCCAAGGCTATTTCGGACGCAAGTCGTTCTCGGCCGAACTGGTGTTCGAAGGACAAGCCGATAAATTCTTAAAAGACCCCGCCCTGCTGCTGGCCTGGCTGGGCAGCTTCTTCGGGCTGCAGCCCTAAGCAGCCGAAGGTTTGACGCTGCCCGGGCAATACTGTTAAAATCCCAGCATGGCCCACATCATGCTCGTCGACGACGAACGGGACGTCGTGACGTTGCTTAAATTCATACTGGAAAAGGAAGGCCACCGCATAACCACGGCCAACAACGGGGCCGAAGCCCTGGAGAAACTGGGCCTGGAACCGGCGCGGGAATCCGACGACCTCCCGGACGTGATCATCCTAGACGTGATGATGCCCATAATGGACGGCTACACGGTAAGCTGCCGGCTGGCCCAAAACGCGAAGATGCGGGGCATCCCCCTCATCGTGCTGACCGCCAAGGGCGAGATGCGCAATCTGTTCCAGTCCATAAAGAGCGTGGCCACTTATGTGGACAAGCCGTTCGACCCCAAACGCCTGCGCGAGATCATCGCCGGGGTCCTGGCCGAAAAGAAGAAATAGCGTGGCCGCCATCCTCATCGTAGACGATGCCACCGAGATAGTCAAACTCCTGCGCTTCATACTGGAGAAATCCGGGCACACCGTGAGCGAAGCCACCAACGGCCAGGCCGCGCTGGAAAAACTGGGCCTGGAGCCGGCCAACCCCCAGATCCCGCTGCCGGACCTGATGATATTGGATATCATGATGCCGGTGATGGACGGCTACACCCTGAACACCCGCCTGCAGAATTTCCCCTCCGCCCGCGACCTGCCGGTCATCGTCCTGACCGCCAAGGGGCAGCGCATGCGCGACCTGTTCGAGAGCGCGCCCAACGTAGCCGCCTACGTGCAAAAGCCTTTCGACCCCAAGATGCTGCTGGACCTGATCTCGGGGATACTCTCCAAACAGAAGTGAGGCCATGAACCCGAACCCCACCCCCAGCCCAGAAGCCGGTTCCTTGGAAGACATATTGGAGGCCAAGAAGGCCAAGGTCGCGGAACTGCGCGCCCGCAACGTGGATCCCTACCCCCATCGCAGCCATCGCACCCACACCTGCGCCGATGCCTTGCGCCTGGGCGCCGGCCTAGCCGTCGCGGAGCACAACCCCGAGATCGTGGCCTGCGCCGGCCGCATCCTGCAGATGCGGGACATGGGCAAGTCCATATTCATGCACCTGGCCGACGCCACCGCCCGCTGCCAGGTATATTTCAAGAAAGACGCCCTGCCCGAAGCCGATTTCGCGCTGATCAAAAAAGACCTGCACGCCGGCGACTTCATCGCCGTGGCCGGCACCATGTTCAAGACCAAGACCGGCGAGGTCACCGTAGCCGCAACCTCCGCGGCTCTGCTAGCCAAGGCCCTGCGCCCCATGCCCGAGAAATGGCACGGCCTCAAGGACGTGGAGATCCGCTACCGGCACCGTCACCTGGACCTCATCGCCAACGAAGACGTACGCCGCAAATTCGAGCAGCGCTCGCTGATCGTGTCCACCATCCGCCGCACCCTGGACCGGCTCGGTTTCGTGGAAGTGGAGACCCCCATACTGCTGGCCCAGGCCGGCGGGGCTTCCGCCCGCCCCTTCCGCACCCATCACAACGCCCTGAACGCCGACCTGGTCATGCGCATCGCCACCGAACTCTATCTCAAGCGCCTGATCATCGGCGGCTTCGACAAGGTCTATGAGATCGGACGCATATTCCGCAACGAGGGCATCGACACCCGGCACAACCCGGAGTTCACCATGCTCGAGGCCTACCAGGCCTACACCGACTACAACGGCATGGCCGAACTATTCGAGCGCGTGGTGGCCGAATGCGCGGAATCCCTCAAGATCAAGGAAGTATCTTACGAAGGCAAAACCATCTCCCTCCAGGCCCCTTTCCGGCGCGCCTACCTGCCCGAACTATGGGAAAAGCAGTGCGGAGAGAAGATCGAACGCGTGCTCGAGGGCAAGGGATTCAACCCCCGGGGCTTGGCGGCCCTAGCCGAACGCCTAGGCGTACCCGCGGGCGAAAAGACCCCGGTCGCCAAGATATTCGAGCGCATATTCGACGCCAAGATCCTGCCCCTATTGGACCAGCTCACTTTCGTGATGGACCATCCCACGGCCATCACCCCCCTGGCCAAGCTCAAGCCCGGCAGCCAAGGCCTGGTGGAACGCTTCGAGTGCTTCGGCGGACATGAAGAGCTGGCCAACGCCTACACCGAACTCAACGACCCCTTAGACCAACGCGAACGCTTCCAGGAGCAGGCCCGCCAGCGCCAAGAAGAAGGCAACGACGAGACCGAGGTTTTGGATGAGGATTTCGTACAGGCCCTGGAGTGCGGCATGCCGCCTACGGGCGGCATCGGATTCGGCGTGGACCGCTTGGCCATGCTCCTGACCGGCCAGCCCTCCATCCGGGACGTCATATTATTCCCTACGCTAAAACCCCAGTGAGCCTAGAGCTATTCATCGCTTGGCGCTATCTCAAGGCCGAGCGCAAGGGCCTGTTCGCGGTGGTCACCACCTGCATCGGAGTGGCCGGGGTCATGGTGGGAGTAGCCGCCCTCATCACCACCCTCTCGGTCATGAACGGATTCCAGACCGACATCCAGAAGAAGGTCATCGGCGCCCAAGCCCATCTCAACGTGTTCGGCGCGCGCTCGGCCGCGGACCTGGACCGCATCCGCGCGGTCCTGGGGGCGGAGCCGGAAGTGGCCGCTTCCGCGCCCTTCGTGCTGGGCCAAGCCATCCTCTCCGTATCCGACCGCACCATCGGCATAGTGCTCAAGGGATTGGATCCGGAACAAGAAGCCAAGATAAACAGCCTGCCCGCGTCCCTGGGCGAGGGCTCCTGGTCCTGGCTAAAATCCCCGGCCAGTAGGCCCGGGGGGCCGCCCGCCCTGCCCGGCCTGGTCCTAGGCGAGGAATTGGCCCGCAACATGGGAGTCTGGGTCGGCTCCCAAGTAGTGCTGGTCTCCCCCAAAAGCATGGCCACGCCCTTGGGCCTCATGCCCAAGATGCAAAAATTCGAGGTCCGGGGACTGCTGCATACCGGCTATTACGAGTACGACAGCACCACCGGCTACGCGGACCTGGCCTCGGCCGCCAGATTCTTCGGCGTGGACTCCGGGGCCACGGGCCTGAGCGCCCGCCTACGCGACCTGGATCGCGTAGAACCCGCGGCCAAACGCATACAATCCCGGCTCGGACTGGACTACACCGTACGCACCTTCAACCAGCTCAATCGCACCCTGTTCGCCGCGCTCAAACTGGAAAAAGGCGTGATGTTCATAATCCTGACCCTGATCACTTTAGTGGCCTCGCTCAACATCGCCTCCACCCTGATATTGCGCAGCGTGGAGAAGACGCGCGACATCGGCCTGCTCAAGGCCATGGGCGCCACGCCGCGGCAGATCCGCCGCATATTCCTCATCGAGGGCGGCATAATCGGCGGAGCCGGCGTATTCATGGGCATGGTCCTCGGCCTGGTCCTCTGCTTCATCATCTGGCGCTACCCCATAGTGGAGCTGCCCTCGGATATCTACTATCTATCGCGAGTCCCGGTATCCATCCAATTCTGGGACGTGGCCGCGGTCACGGCCCTGGGCCTGCTGCTGTCCCTGCTGGCCACGATCTATCCGGCTTGGCGCGCGGCCAAGGTCGATCCCGTGGAGGCCATCCATTATGGCTGAGCTCATGCTCGAAGCCGCGGGCCTGCGCAAATCATACGGCCGCGGCGAATCCGCCGTCACCGTGCTCAACCGTCTGGACCTCAAGGTCGCGGCCGGAGAATTCCTGGTCATCCTCGGTCCCAGCGGCTGCGGCAAGTCCACCCTGCTCAACGTCCTCGGCCTCATGGACAAGCCCGACGCGGGCGAAGTGTCGTTCCGCGGCCGGCCGACCTCGACTTTGGGCGAGGAAGCCCGCGCCCTGCTGCGCAACGACAGCCTGGGCTTCATATTCCAATTCGATTCCCTGCTGCCTGAGTTCACCATCTTGGAGAACGTCACCCTGCCCGCGCGCATGGCCCTATCCCGAGGCCAAAGCCGGGAGACCTTGGCCCAAACCCAAGAACGGGCCTTGGCCCTGCTGCGCGGCCTGGGGCTGGAAGGCCTGCGCGGCCGCTTCCCGGCCCAGACCTCGGGCGGGGAGAGACAGCGGGCGGCCCTATGCCGCGCCCTCATCAACCGGCCGGCCGTACTCCTAGCCGACGAGCCTACCGGCAACCTGGACAAGCACAACGGTGAGCGGGTATTCCAAGACCTTAAGGCCCTGGCCGAACAGCACGGCACGGCCGTGATCATGGTGACGCACAACGAATCCGCCGGCCGCTTGGCTACCCGCACGGTGCGCATGAGCGACGGACTCATAGAATAGGGGACGCCCATGAAGATATACATCAATGGCGGACTGCTCGCGGCCGAAGACGCCAAGGTGTCCGTATTCGACCACGGCCTGCTATACGGCGACGGAGTCTTCGAAGGCATCCGCGCCTACCATGGACGGATATTCCGCCTGGAGGACCATATCCAGCGGCTGAAGTCCTCGGGCGAGGCCATATTCCTGAACCTGCCCTTGTCCGTATCGGAACTCAGCCAGGCGGTGGTGGACACGGTCCGGGCCAACGATCTGCACGACGCTTACATACGCCTCATCCTGACCCGCGGCCCGGGAGACCTCGGGCTGGACTTGCGCAAATGCAAACAGGGCCCCACCCTGATCATCATCGCGGACAAGATCGAACTCTATCCCGAACATTTCTACGATAGAGGCCTGACCCTGATCACCTCCTCCTACCGCCAGAAGCGCCAGGATCAGGTCCCGGCTTCGGTCAAATCCCTGAATTACCTGCTCAACGTGCTGGCCCGGGCCGAAGCCACCCGCGCCGGGGCCCAGGAAGCCATACTGCTCAACACCGAGGGCCAAGTCACGGAATGCACCGGCGACAACATCTTCTACATCTCGGAAGGCCGGGTCTATACCCCGCCCGCCTCGGCCGGACTGCTCGAAGGCGTCACCCGCCGCGTGGTCATGGAGCTGGTGCGCGACGGGCTCGGGCACGAGGTCGCGGTGCGGGCCACGACCACGGCCGACCTCTACCGCTCGGACGAAGTATTCCTCACGGGCACCGGCGCCGAAGTCATAGCCGGAGTCAAGATCGACGGCCACACCATCGGATCCGGGACCGCCGGCCCCTTGACCAAAAAGATAGTCTCCCTGTTCCGCGCCTACGCCCGGGACAACGGCACCCCGATCCGCTGAGAGGCCGACGCTATTGCCCGCTAAGACCCTGCGCCTGATATCCTGGAACGTCAACGGCGTGCGCGCCTCCTACAAGAAGGGCCTGCTGGGCTGGCTGAAGCAGGAAGCCCCGGACATACTCGCCCTGCAGGAGACCAAGGCCCAGCCGGAACAACTGCCTGAAGACCTGCTCGATCCGCAAGGCTATCAGGCCGAATGGCACTGGGGCCTACGCAAAGGTTATTCCGGCGTAGCCACATTCCACAAGTCCGCGCCTCTGGAGGTGCGTCGCGGTTTCGATATTCCAGAATTCGACGGGGAAGGCCGGGTCCTGGCCTCGGTCTATCCGGGATTCACGTTATTCAACATCTACTTCCCCAACGGACAGCGCGACGCCCTCCGCCTAAAATTCAAACTGGATTTCTACGCGGCCTTCTTGAAGGTGATAGACCGCTGCCGCCGACAGGGAGAGGACCGCATCGTGGTCTGCGGGGACGTGAACACCGCGCACCAAGAGATCGACCTGGCCCGGCCCCGGGAGAACAGCGCGGTCTCCGGATTCCTGCCCGAGGAACGCGCCTGGATCGACCGGCTCCTGGCCCACGGCTTCGTGGACAGCTTCCGCGAGTTCGAAAAAGGCGGAGGCCACTACACCTGGTGGGACACCATGACCCGGGCCCGGGAACGCAACGTGGGCTGGCGCTTGGATTATTTCTTCGTGACCGAGAACCTGCGCCCCAGCCTGAAACGCGCCTTCATCCTGCCCGAGGTCTTGGGCTCGGATCACTGCCCGGTGGGAATAGAACTATCGGCCTGACCGCGGTCCGGTTCAGGCCGTGGGCCGCCAGGCCCCGCGCTTCAACACCGGCCGCGGCAGCTTTTGCTTCACCGCCCACGCCGCCGAGATAGCGGCCAAGGCGCCCTCCTGGCCGATGCCCGCGGTGTTGAGCACCAGATCGTAATGCGTGGGGTCGAGCAATTCGGCATGGAAATGCCTGCGCACAAAGGCCCGCCGGTCCGATTCGATATGCATGACCTGGCGCTTGGCTTCCTCATAGGGAAGCTGATGACGCTGGGCCATTCCCCGGATGCGCTCGTCCAGCGGCGCCACCAGCAATACGCGCAGGCAAGAACCGGGCGGCAATATGAAGCCGGCGCCGCGGCCCAGGATCACGGCCCGGCCGTGATGGGCGACGGTGGCCAAGACCTTGCACAGGTGGTGCATGAAATCTCCGCTGACGTAGCGCTCCAGGAACAATGATTCCACCCATTCCTCGACCCAGGACACATCCTTGTCGTCCACCGTGTCCAGTATGGCCGCGCTCAGATGCGAACTCTGGGCCACTTGGTCTATGATTTCGCGATCGAACAGGTCGAACTGGGTCCGCCGCGCCAATTCCTCGGCTAAGTCGCGGCCGGAACAGCCGGGCAGGCTGCATATGGATATGACCGGGTCGCAGGGCCGCTGCTCGCAAGTCTGACCGCGCAGCAATTGCCAACGATGCACCTGATCTTCAATGAGCTTCTCGATGGATCTGCCTGGGGCCATAGCTGCGTACCTCGCTACCGGGATTCTAGTAT
The DNA here is from genome assembly GCA_041660645.1 of Elusimicrobiota bacterium. Taxonomy (GTDB): domain Bacteria; phylum Elusimicrobiota; class Elusimicrobia; order UBA1565; family UBA9628; genus UBA9628. The sequence continues at coordinate 55,963 of JBAZVY010000001.1, forward strand.
ACGTGCAGCGGGCTGTGCCAGCCCGAAAGCCTCAACGCTTGGCTATATCCCGTCCGATGCCCGGCCCCACGAACAGCCCGATGCAGACCAGCACGGGCTGGGCCCCGGGATGAGAGGAGAATACGGCCAGCAGGCTGCCCATGAAGGCCCCGCCTAGGGCGCCCAGCGCGAATCCGATCTTCTCCCGGCGGGGCAGCCCCCAGAATTCTTCGATGTAAGCGCCCAAAAAGCGGCCCAACAGCCAGCCGCCGGATACGAACAGAGGACCGACTATGACCAATGCCGTCCAGAAAGATCCGGTGCACCCCCGGACGCTTGCGCCGCGCGAAAATATGTAGGCCGTCCCGACCGCCGCGGCCGCCAGCCCGATCCATGATCCGATCCGTTCGCTTTTCAATGCAACCTCCCCTCAAACATATAAGCCAAGCCTAAAAACACCAAAAATCCGACCATATCCGTTACCGTGGTCAGGAATATGCCCGAGGATTGGGCCGGATCGAAACCCAGACGCTTCATGGTCAACGGGATAGCGGCGCCGGCCAGGCCGGCCACGAGCATGGTTACGACCATGGCGATCCCGACGACCAGTCCGAGATAAGGATTGCCGAGCCACAACCACGCCCCCAGCGCCGTGACCGCGCCGATGGCCAGGCCGTTGACCAGGCCCGCCATGACCTCGGCCGTTATGAGCCGGGCCGCGTCCCGCGGCCGCACTTCCCGCACCACCAGGCCGCGCAGCACCACGGCCAAAGACTGGACTCCGGTGTTGCCGCCCTGCCCCGCCACCACGGTCAAAAACACGGCCAACACCGCCACCCGGCTGATAAGGTCCTGAAAACAGGAAACGACCCAGGCCGCCAGGAAAGCCGTGGCCAGGTTCACGTGCAGCCAAGGCAGCCGATTCAACACCTTCAGCCGCAAAGGCGAGAAGGCGCGTTCCTCCCCGCCCGCGCCGAACATCATCTGGATATCCTCGGTGGCTTGGTTCTCGCTGGACTGCAGGATATCGGTAGAGCGTATGGCGCCGACCAGCCGGCCATGGGCGTCCACCACCGGTATGGAGATATAATTCTTCTCCCGGGCCAGATGCACCAGTTCTTCGCGGTCCATGAAGGCCGGCACCGAGATCACGTCATGCCGGATATGCTCCAAGGTTTGATCGGAATCCGCCAATATCAGATCGCGCATATTGAGCACGCCCACCAGCGCATGCTCCGGGCCCACGACATACGCGTAGCTGTGCGCGTGCTTGCCGGCCCGGGCCCTCAGCCGGGTTATCACCTCGCGCACCTTGAGGTCCTTATGAAAGGCCAGGACCGAGGTCTTCATGAGCCGGCCCGCGCTGCCCTCCGGATACGTCAGCATCTCGCAGACCTTGCGCGCCAATTCCGGCGGCAGTCCCGAAAGCAGCCCGTGCCGAGCCGGTTCGGGCAGGGCCCGGACGATGTCAGCGGCATGGTCCGGCTCCATATGCGACAAGATGGAGGCCGCGGGCTGCGGCGCCAGCCGCTCCGCCACTCCCGCCGCGAAGTCCGGGCGCACATGGTCCAAGCAGGACGCGGCCGTGGTGACGGGCAGACCCTTCAAAAGCGCCGCGGCTTCGACATCCTGCAGGCCCTCCAAGGCCATGGCCGCCTGTTGGACATCCACATCGATAAAGCGTTTGACCAGGGCTATGGCCGCATGGTTCTTAGGGTTCATGGCAAGCGGCCGGACGCGCACGGCCGCTTTCATATTAACAAATACTCTCCATAGAGGCTATAATAGCCGAGATATGATCTGCACCGCATGCCAAAAGGCCGAAGCCGTGGTCTTCATCAAGCACATCATCAACAACCAAGTATCCCAGGCCGCCCTATGCTCCGGCTGCGCGGCCCACGCCCATATACCGATCGATCCGGTCAATCCCTTCCACGCCCTCATGGACATGTTAGGCAAGCCGGCCGCGCCCCGGCCCCGGGCCGCGGCCGCGCGCTGTCCGGGCTGCAGCACGACCTGGGCCGAGTTCCGGAGCACCGGCCGCTTCGGCTGCGCGCGCTGCTACGAGCATTTCGCGGACCACATCCGCACCCTATTGCCCGGCATCCATGCCGGGGCCTACGCGCATCGCGGAAAATCACCCAAACGGCGGCCTCTGAACGGATGAATCTGCAAGGCATGCTGAAGGTGAAGCTGGGCTGGGCCCAACCCGAGGGCCCCTATCACGACGTGGTGCTGGCCAGCCGGGTGCGCCTGGCGCGCAACCTCAAGACCGCCGCGTTCTCGGGCCGGGCCTCGGCCCCAGCCCTAAAGCGGGTCCGGGAACAGGTATTCGCCGCGGCCCGCCAGACCTATCTCAAAGACGCCGCCTACCTGCGCCTAGATGAGCTCGACTCCGTAGACCGCCAATTCCTGGCGGAACGCCATCTCATCAGCCCGGGCCTGGCCGCCGATCCCGGCTCAGGCGGCGCGGTGATAGACCCCCGGGAATGCCTCAACCTCATGGTCAACGAAGAAGACCATCTGCGCATCGCGGCCCTGGCCCCGGGCCTGGACCTGCGCGCGGCCGCGCAGGAAGCCGACGGTTTGGACGACGAGCTGGCCGCCAGCCTGGATTTCGCGTTCCGACGGGACTGGGGCTATCTCACCGCCTGTCCGACCAATCTGGGCACGGGACTGCGCGCCTCCTGCCTGGTGCACCTGCCCGGGCTGGGCTTGTCCGGTCAGATCAACAAGCTGCTGGAAAGCCTGCCCCGGGCCGGACTCATCGCCCGCGGCCTGTACGGCGAAGGCACCAAGGTCATGGGCGATTTCTTCCAAATATCCAATGCCACGGCCCTGGGCCGCACCGAAAGCGAGATAGTCGCGGCCGTGGAGCATGCCGTAGAAGAATTGTCCCGCCGGGAGAAAGAAGCCCGCCACAAATTAGCGGCTGGGGCCAGCCGGACCCAGCTCGAAGACACCGTATACCGCTCCCTGGGCTTGTTGAGCCAAGCGCGTCTCTTATCCTTCGAGGAAGCCTGCCACCATCTCTCCGCCCTGCGCCTGGGCCTATCCCTGGGCTGGGACGCGCCCGCGGACTTCGGCGGGATAAACGAACTCATGATCATGACCCAGCCCGCCCACATACTGATGCTCGCGGGCAAGCCCCTATCCGCGCCGGACCAGGCCGTGCTGAGGGCCACGCTCATGCGCCGGCGCCTCGGCCGCGCCGCCAAGTAACGGCCGCCCCATGCCCAAAGAACCCCGGCACGGCTGGCAGACGAAGAAATCCACGCTCAAATACCGGAACGCTTGGATCTCGGTGCGCGAAGACGCCGTAGTCTATCCCGACGGCCGGCCCGGCATCTACGGGGTATTGGACAAGGGCCCCGGAGTCTGCGTACTGCCCCAGGCCGAGGACGGCGGCATATATATGATCCGCCAGTACCGCTACACCATAGACGCCGAAGTCTGGGAACTGCCGGCCGGCGCCATAGGCGACGGCGAGTCCGAGACCGCCGCCGCCCGCCGGGAACTGCGCGAGGAGACCGGCCTGGCCGCTCGAAGATTCCGCCGCCTGGGCGATTTCTATACGGCCCTGGGCCACGAGACCGCGAAGATCATCGTATACCTGGCGGCCGGACTGAAGCCGCATGCCGGCCGCGGCCTGCGCCAGCCGGACGAGACCATATTGGAGATCGCCAAATTCTCGCCCGCCGGGCTGCGGCGCATGATCCGCGAGGACCGCATAAAATGCGGCATCACCCTGGCCGCGCTCAATCATCTTTTCCAAGCCCGAAGCCGCGTCCCGCTCCGGAGCCCCGACCGCCAGCAACGGAGGTAAAGCCATGGTCTCTGCAGCGTCTCCTTATTTCTCCGTCATCGTGCCCACCTATAACCGGGCTCGGATGCTGTGCACCGCATTGCAAACGATCCAGTATCAGACCTGCCAGGACTGGGAGTGCTTTGTGGTGGATGATGGCTCGACCGATGAGACCGCCGCCGCCTTACTCCGGTTCGCAAGCGATCGGCGCTTCCAGATCATCAGTTCCGATGAAAATCATGGCATGAACCCCTCCCGCAACCTGGCCCTGGAAAAAGCGCGCGGCCGATTCATAACCTTCCTGGATTCGGATGACCTCTGGCTGCCCGATCGCCTCCAGGCATTCCAGCGGCGCGCCCAGGCCTCGCCCGAGTCCGGGTTCCTATTCTCGAACGCCTACATTTTACGGTACGGCCGGATCGTCGGGACCTTGTTCCATCCGGACCGCGACATCCCGGAAGGCCGGGTCCCGGGCCATTACGCCATCGGAGACCGCCGGCTCCCTTACGTAACGACCAATGTCGCCATAAAACGAGAGGCCTTTGAACTCTGGGGCAAGTTCCGCACCGATATGCGGACGCTCGACACCGAACTTTTCACCAGATTCCTGGCCCAGGGACTGCCGGTCGCCGCCATCAAAGAGCCGCTCTCGGTCCGGCGCCTGCATGATGATCAGCTCACCGGGCATTACTCCGACAACTTCTCAGAATCCTTGCAGGCCATCGCCGCCAGCGGAGCCCCGGAAGCCGACCGGCTAAGTCTGCGCCATCAGATCGCCCGGGAGACCGCTTTATACCTGATCAAGGCGGCCAGGCCATCGCAAGCCCGGACTTTCCTGCTGGAGCATTTGGGCCCAGACGCGCGCATGACCCCGGAATGGCGGCTCAGCATGATCCCGGCGCCCATCCTGGAAGCGCTGCGCAGACTGCGCGGGATATATATGCGGCTAAGATACCATCCGCGCCTTATCCCGGCCGCGCACCGCGGCGTCCTGCATGCGATCAGTCCCCTGCTGGACGCGGAAACGCGCCCGGGATAACCCGCCCGAGCCGGCCGAGATGCCTGACACCGGAAGTATGAAATTGCTAGACTAGCCTTACCCCACCAGGAGGATGAACATGGTCTTCAGCATCATGCCCAAGGACGAAAAATTCTTCAGACTCTTCGAAGCCCAAGCCGACTACGGCTCCAAGGCCGTGAAGGCGTTCAAAGAACTGGTGGGCAATTGGGACCTGAAGTCCCCGGCCTTCGAACAGATCCGCGAGATCGAGCACGAAGCGGACATCACCACCCATGAGATATTCGACAAGCTCAACCGGACCTTCATCACCCCGTTCGACCGAGAGGACATCCACAACCTAGCCAGCGAGATGGACGATATCGCCGACATCGTGCAGTCCATCTGCAACCGCATGTTCCTTTACAAGATCCAACACTCCACCCCGGACCTCATGACCCTGGTAGACATCCTGGACCAGGCCGTAGACGCCATCCGCAAGGCTATCGGCGGCCTGCAGGACAAGGACAAAGTCCGCCGGGTGCTGGATTATTGCATAGAGATAAACCGCCTGGAGAATACGGGCGACCATGCCCGGGACATGGCCTTGAGCAAGCTCTTCGAGGGCAAACCCGACCCCATAGAAGTGCTCAAATGGCGGGAGATCTACGAAGTGGTGGAATGCGCCATAGACAAGTGCGAGGACATCGCCAATACCATAGAGACCATATTGGTCAAACAAGCTTAAGCTAAAGTGGATCCTTTCTACATAGTAGTAGCCATCATAGCCCTGGCCTACCTGTTTGATTTCCTCAACGGGATGCATGACGCGGCCAATTCCATCGCCACCATAGTATCCACCCGCGTACTCTCCCCCCGCCAAGCCGTGGTCTGGGCCGCGTTCTTCAACTTCATCGCGGCCTTCGGCTTCGGCGTACATGTAGCCAACACCATAGGCAAAGGCATCATCAACCCGGCGATCATCGACAACTACGTGATCGCCGGCGCCCTGATCGGAGCCAGCCTTTGGGACTGGATCACCATAGTCCTGGGCATACCGGTGAGCTCATCGCATGCGCTCATCGGCGGGCTCATAGGCGCGGGCGTGGCCAAGGCCGGCTTGGGCTGTCTTTTGACCCACAAACTGGCCATCATAATATCGTTCATATTCTTATCCCCGGCCATCGGGATGTTCTTCGGATTTCTGCTCATGGTGGCCGTGTCCTGGATATGCCGCCATCGCTCCCCCTATCAAGTGGACTCCATATTCCGCATAGGCCAACTTTTCTCAGCTGCCCTCTACAGCCTTTCCCATGGCGCCAATGACGCGCAAAAGACCATGGGCATAATAGCGATACTCCTATTCGCCAACGGCTATATGGGCGCTCAATTCCACGTGCCTTGGTGGATAATCATAAGCTGCCATGCGGTCATAGGCCTGGGCACCATGATGGGCGGCTGGAAGATCGTCAAGACCATGGGCAGCAAGGTCACCAAGCTCAAGCCCGTAGGCGGCTTCTGCGCCGAGACCGGCGCCGGGGTCTCCATATTCGTCTGCTCGCTCTTCGGCATCCCCGTGTCCACCACCCACACCATAACCGGGTCCATCGTAGGCGTAGGCTCGACCCATCGCCTGTCCGCGGTCAAGTGGGGCGTGGCCGGCCGCATCGTCTGGGCCTGGGTGCTGACCATCCCCTGCGCGGCCGCAGTATCCGCCCTGACTTATCTAGTCTTCAAACATCTGTTCTAGAGGCTCCTATGACCAAACACGCTAAGTTGAACTCCTGGATAGAGGAGATGACGCGCCTGTGCTCGCCCGACCGCGTGGTCTGGCTAGACGGTTCCGAAGCCGAAAAACAGCGCCTGGAATCCGAGGCCGTGGCCTCGGGCGAGATGCTGCGCCTGCACCGCAGCGATTATCCGGGCTGCCTCTACCACCGCACCGCTTCCAACGACGTGGCCCGCACCGAACATTTGACCTTCATCTGCACCAAGTCCAAAGACGACGCCGGCCCCACCAACAACTGGCTGTCGCCCGAAGACGGCTACCGCCGGGCCCGCGACCTATTCCGCGGCTCCATGAAAGGCCGGACCATGTACGTCATCCCCTTTTCCATGGGCGCGGTGGGCTCGCCCTTCTCCAAGATCGGAGTCCAGCTCACCGATTCCATATACGTGGCGCTCAACATGCGCATCATGACCCGCATCGGCCGAACGGTATTGGACCAGCTGGGCCCGGACGGTGGATTCACAAAATGCCTGCATGGCAAGGCGGACTTGAACGCGGACCGCCGCATGATCCTGCACTTCCCGGAGGACAACGCCATCTGGAGCGTGGGCTCCGGCTACGGCGGCAACGCGCTATTGGGCAAGAAATGCCTATCTTTGCGCATCGCCTCTTTCCTGGCCAAACAGGAAGGCTGGCTGGCCGAGCACATGCTCATACTGGGCATAGAAGACAAACAGGGCCGGGTCGAGTACGTCACCGCGGCTTTTCCCAGCGCCTGCGGCAAGACCAACCTGGCCATGATGATCCCGCCCGAAGGCCTCAAGGCCAAAGGCTATAAGATCTGGACCGTAGGCGACGACATCGCCTGGCTGCGGATCGGGCCGGACGGCCGGCTCTGGGCGGTCAATCCCGAAGCCGGGTTCTTTGGCGTGGCTCCGGGCACCAATTCCAAGAGCAATCCCAACGCCCTGGCCACGACCCGGTCCAACACCATCTTCACCAACGTGCTCCTGACCGAGGACGGCCATGTCTGGTGGGAAGACGGCGAAGGCGCGCCCCCGGCCAGCGGCATAGACTGGCAGGGACGGCCCTGGAAGCCGGGCCTTAAGGACGCCGCGGGCAAGCCCATAACCGGCGCTCACCCCAACAGCCGGTTCACGGCCCCGGCGGCGCAGTGCCCGTCCATATCCGCGCACTGGCAAGACCCGCAAGGCGTGCCCATCTCCGCCATGATATTCGGCGGCCGGCGCGAACGCCTGGCCCCCCTGGTCTACGAAGCCTTAGATTGGAACCACGGCGTATACGTGGGCGCCACCGTGGCCTCCGAACGCACCGCGGCCCAAGTCGGCACGCTGGGCGAGGTCCGGCGCGACCCCATGGCCATGCTGCCCTTCTGCGGCTACAATATGGCCGACTACTTCACGCATTGGCTGGACATGGGCAAACGCATCCCGTTGCCGCCCAAGATATTCCACGTCAATTGGTTCCGCAAGGATGAAAAGGGCAAGTTCCTCTGGCCCGGATTCGGCGACAACCTGCGCGTGCTGGAATGGATGCTGGCCCGCTGCCGCGGAGAAGCCCCGGCCCAAGACACGGCCATAGGCCGCCTGCCCAAGCCGGAAAGTCTGGACCTAGCCGGCCTCAAACTCGCGCCCGGAGCCATAGATAAGCTGCTCGAGGTACGGCCCGCGGATTGGGCCCAAGAACTCGAAGGCCACAAGAGCTTCTTCGAGAAGTTCGGGGGCCGATTGAACCCGGAGATGTGGCGCCAATACGAGGCCCTGAAAAAACGCCTGGGCGCCGCGGTCCCGGCCCGCTGATTCGTAGACACAACGCTCATTTACATGCCCCAGACCATCCTTATCGTAGACGACGATCCCGACATCTCCACTCCGCTCAAGGAATGCCTGGAGGCCCACGGCTATCAGGTCACCGTAGCCGGAGACGGGCTGCAAGCCATCCAACAGGCCTGCGACGCCCAGCCGGATATAATCATCCTGGATTTCAATATGCCCGGGGGCGGCGGCACCGCCGCCTACGTATGCCTGCGTGAGCTCAAGCCCACGCTCCAGACCCCGGTCATATTTCTCACGGGCGTGACGCTGGCCGAGGTCAAGAACAGCGTGTCGTTGGACGCCCATACCTATTTCATCTCCAAGCCCGCGGGGCTCGACCAGCTCCTGCCCGTGATCCGCCAAGCCCTGGCTGAGGCAACTGCCGGCGGCCGAGCCCCCAAATGAAACGGCCGCCCAGATCCTGGGCGGCCGTTCATACTAGAGTCTAAGAGCCGATTACTTGGTCGGCTGTCCGGCCGGGGCCGGCTGCGCGACAGGCGCCGGTTGTCCGGCAGGGACCGGCTGGGTCGCCTGAGTCTCGGTCGGCGTCGCGGTCTCAGGCGCCGGGGCCTTCTTGCAGCTTGCCATCGCCATCGTCATAGCCACTCCCGCCACCAATACGAGACCAAGGACTTTAGCCAATTTCATTTATTTTCTCCTTTAATTTATTGCTGATTACCGCGGCCTCGGCCGCGGATGAATCAATTATAGCGGATTAGGACGCTGGGTATCTAACGTCATTTTGCATCCGGGCACGGTTGGACAGGCCTTCAGCCTAATTCCTATACTATAGGAAGTCCTACACCTACCCAAGGAGGGTTTTTACATGCCATCATCGGTTCTGACCAGAAAGTCCAGCGCAGCCTCGTCCAAGCCGGCCAAGATCGGCAAGTGCGTATATTTCTTCGGCGGCGGCAAAGCCGACGGCAACGAATCCATGAAGAATCTGCTCGGCGGCAAAGGCGCCAACCTCGCCGAGATGGCCGGCCACTCCGACCTGCGCCTGCCCGTGCCCCCGGGATTCACCATAACCACCGAGGTCTGCACCTACTATTGGCAGAACAAGCGCGCCTATCCCAAGGGCCTCAAGGAGCTGGTCTCCGACAATCTGGCCCGCATCGAAAAACTCATGGGCAAGAAGTTCGGCGACGCCGCCAACCCCCTGCTCGTATCCGTGCGCTCCGGCGCGCGCAAATCAATGCCGGGCATGATGGAGACCATCCTCAACGTGGGCCTCACCGAGAAGACCATCCCCGGACTGGTGGCCCAGACCAAGAACGAACGCTTCGTATACGACGCCTACCGCCGCCTGATCATGATGTACTCCGACGTGGTCATGGAAAAAGCCGCGGGCATCACCCCGGCCGAGGACCAAGGCATCCGCCGCCAGCTTGAACACATCATGAATGAAGTCAAGGCGCGCCGGGGCGTGAAGCAGGACACCGAACTCAGCGTCAAGGATCTTAAGGAACTCTGCGTCAAGTTCAAGGCCCAAGTCCTCGCGACCCTAGGCAAGCCCTTCCCGGACGAACCCGTGGAACAGCTCTGGGGCTCGGTCGGCGCCGTGTTCGCCTCTTGGATGGGCAAGCGCGCCATCTCCTACCGCAAGATCGAAGGCATCCCCGAAGAATGGGGCACCGCGGTCAACGTGCAGAGCATGGTGTTCGGAAACATGGGCGATGACTGCGCCACGGGCGTGGGCTTTACCCGCAACCCCGGCACCGGCGACGAACGCTTCTATGGCGAGTTCCTGGTCAACGCCCAGGGCGAAGACGTGGTGGCCGGCATCCGCACCCCCGCGCCCATCAACGAGGCTTCCCGCAGCGACCAGTCCAAGAACCTCAAGAGCCTGGAAAGCCTCATGCCCGCGGCCTACAAGGAACTCGCGGACATCGTAGAGCGCCTGGAACAGCACTACCGGGACATGCTCGACATCGAGTTCACCATCGAGCGCGGCCAGCTATTCATGCTGCAATGCCGCGTGGGCAAGCGCAACGGTCCGGCGGCGGTCAAGATCGCCCTGGATATGCTGCGCGACAAGCTCATCACCAAGGAAGAAGCGGTGATGCGCGTCACCCCCTCCCAGCTCGACGAACTCCTCCACCCCGTGGTGGACCCGGCGGCCGAGGCTACGCATAAGCCTATCGCCAAGGGCTTGCCCGCGGGCCCGGGCGGCGCCAAGGGCATGATCGTGTTCACCGCCCAGGATGCCGTGAACTGGGCCAAGACCGGCAAACAGGTCATACTCGTCCGAGAGGAGACCAACCCCGAGGACGTGGAAGGCATGCGCGCAGCGCAAGCCATCCTCACCGCCCGCGGCGGCATGACCTCGCACGCGGCCCTGGTGGCCCGGGGCTGGGGCAAGTGCTGCGTGGTCGGCTGCGGCATGCTCGAGATCGACTCCCAGAAGAAGACCATGTCCGTAGACGGCAAGACCCTGACCGAAGGGGCCTGGATATCCTTGAACGGCTCCCGGGGCCTGGTCTACGAGGGCAGCCTGCCCATGCGCGACGCCAGCGAGTCCAACAAGATGCTGGAGGACTTCCTCAAGATCTGCAACTCCCTGCGCCGGCTCAAAGTCCGCGCCAACGCGGACACTCCGGAAGACGCGGCCCGCGCCCGACGCTTCGGCGCCGAAGGCATCGGCCTGTTCCGCGTGGAACACATGTTCTACGGCAAAGGCTCGGAGCAGCCCCTGTTCAAGCTGCGCAAGATGATCGTATCCAAGACCGAGGCGGAACGCCGCCGGGCCCTGGATGAACTCTTCCCGCACGTGAAGGGCGACATCAAGGCCACGCTCAAGGCCATGGACGGC
>JBAZVY010000002.1:0-7241 GCA_041660645.1 Elusimicrobiota bacterium
CCTATATAAAGGAACTGCCCCAGCTCGTGACCCATGCTTCCCCGGATATCTGGAATTACCGCAATAAGATGGAATTCTCGTTCGGGGACGTTTATCCGCCCCAACCGGGCGGGCCCACGCTCAAGGTCGGGTTCAAACCCAAGGGCCGCTGGTACGAGATCCTGGATCTGCAGGAATGTCATATCGTTTCCCCGGAAGCCACGCGGCTATTGGCCGGGATACGGTCCTGGGCGGAGGCTAACCGCATCGCCCCCTACAACGGCCATAAACAGCAGGGTTTTTTACGGCATTTGGTTCTGCGCGAGGCCAAGAACACGGACGAACGCATGGTCTTGCTCGTGACCGGTCCCGGAGATCTGCCGAGGGACTCTTTTTTGGCCGCGGTGCGCGCCGCGTATCCCGCGACCACGGTACTCTGGGGGGAGAACGAGAAGGTATCGGACACCGCGCTCAGCGACCGCATCCATGTGCTTTCCGGCCCTGGATACATAACCGAGATCCTGCGTTTTCCGGGGCGAGAACTCAAGTTCCGCATCTCCCCGCATTCTTTTTTTCAGACCAACACCGGCGCCGCCAACCTGCTTTATGGATTCTTGCGCGATATCGTGGCCGCGGAGAAGCCGGATACGGTGCTGGACCTGTATTGCGGAGGCGGGGGCATAACTCTGTCCGTGGCCGACCTGTGCCGCAAGGCCGTGGGCGCGGAATGCTTCGCGGCCGCGGTGCAGGATGCGCGGGCTAACGCCGAGCTCAATGGCTTAGGGCACGTGGAGTTCTATTCCGGAGCGGTGGAGATACTCCTGCCGGCCTTGTTGGCCTTGGGGCCGCAGTTGGCGGTTTGCGACCCTCCCCGGGCCGGCATGTATGCCGGGGCTCGGGCGGTCTTGGCCGCGTCCGGCCCGCGGACCTTGGTCTGCGTATCCTGCAATCCGGAATCCTTGGCCCGGGACCTGGAAGTGCTCTGCTCCGGCTATCGCATCGTGGGGCTCGATGTTTTCGATCTGTTCCCGCATACCGACCACGTGGAGACCGTGGCGCTGCTGCGCCGCCGCGGCTAGATATGAAAATATTATTCATAACTCCGGAGCGTCTCGGTTTTCCCCGCATGGGGACGATGTATTTGAGCGGCGCGCTTAAGCGCCGGGGGCATGAAGTGGCGCTGATCCATGCTTCCGACGGCTCGTCGGCCGTAGAGGGGCGGGTGGCCGCCTTCAAGCCGGACGTGATCGCCTACAGCATTATGACCGGCGAGCATCCCAAGATGCTGAGCCTCAATCGGGAACTCAAGGCCCGGCATTCGTTCTTGGCGGTATTCGGAGGCCCCCACCCCACTTTTTTCCCTGCTTTTATAGAGGAAAACAGCTGTGATGCCGTATGCGTGGGCGAAGGGGGGCGGGTTTTCCCCGAGTTTTGCGATCGGCTGCAATCCGGCGGGAACTACTGGGAGACCCCGAATTTCATCGTGAAGCATGAGGGCCGGGTCTTCGCTAATGAAGTCATGCCCTTGATCGAGGACCTGGACGACTTGCCGAGCCCGGACCGGGACCTGGTCTACGCCCAGGACGCGCATATAAAGGAAGATTCCTGCCATATATTCTTCTCATCCTGGGGCTGCCCTTTCCAGTGCACCTATTGCTTCAACAATAGATACAACGAACTCTACCGGGGCAAGGGCCGGACCGTGCGGTATCACTCTCCGGAGCGGATCATCGAGGATATATTGGCGGTCAAATCCAAATATCGCATGTCCATGGTATATTTCGTAGACGACTTGTTCCTGAGCAAGCCGGCAGCCTGGTTCGACACCTTCTGTGAACTCTATAAGCGCAAGGTGGGATTGCCGTTCAGTTTCCATGCCCGGGCCAACCTGGTCAGCGCGGGGGTCTTGGCCAAGCTTAAGGACGCCGGGCTCAGCCTGGTCTGGATGGGCGTGGAATGCGGCGATGAGAAGATCGCCAACGAGCTGCTCAAGCGAAGCCTGACCAATGCCCAGATCATCAGCGCGGCGGGGATCATTAAGGGTTTAGGCATAAAGCTTATCACCCAGAATCTTACCGGATTGCCCTTGGCGGACAGTTATGAGGTGGATCTCAAGACCCTGGACCTCAACCTGCGGATCCGTCCGGACTTCGCCTGGGCCGCCGTACTTTATCCTTACCCCGGGACCCCTATATCCGAGTATGCCATGAAGCAAGGATTCTTGAAGCCCGAGGGGCCGGTGCCCCTGGATACCAACAAGCGCTACACCAGTCTGAACTTTTCACCCGCGGAAAAATCCCGGATCGAGAACCTGCACAAGTTATTCGGAGTGGCCGTTAATTTTCCGTGGCTTCGGAGGCACCTGGACACGCTCACCCGGCTGCCCTTGTCCGCGCTTTATCTGTTCATCTTTTATGCGTGGTATGGATATTGCGTCCGGGTGAAGCTTCGGGATGACACCAGTCTGTTCAAGGAAGTGCTGCGTCATGCCGGATTGCTTTTGCGGATACTGCGCCAGACATAGCTTCAGCGCGCCGTGCGGATAAGCTATAATGACGTACTTCGCAGTCCATAGCGCTCGTAACACAATGGATAGTGTCCAAGCCTGCGAAGCTTGGTATATAGGTTCGATTCCTATCGAGCGCACCATTTCCTGACGGGAGAAGCCAGCCGCCGTCGGCCGCCGGGGATCAGGCCGCGGCGTTGAAGAGCTCGTGGAGGCGCGCCGTCCGGCTCTTGTGGCAAGCCAGCAGATTTATCGCATCGCGCAGTATGAAGCGCTGCTCCACGCTTACCGGGATCAAGGCCAGGCGTAGCTCGGCGTTCTCTTCCAGTTCCGTATCCGGCAAGGCGTAAAGACGGTCCGGAGCGGGCGGCGCCCAGGCCGGCTGCCAGAATTCATAGCCCAGCTCAGCCAGCAGTTGCAGAGGCTTGAGCGTCAATTCGGGCGCCTTGGGATACAGGATATTCTCCAGTATGATCATGGGCCGGCTGCGCGCTATGGTCTGGGCGCCGCCGCTGATGACTTGCCCCTCATGGGATTCCACGTCGATTTTGATCACGTCCGGAGGTTCCAGGCCGAGATCGTCTAAGCGGCGCAGTTCTACGGGCACCCCGCTGCCGCCCGGTCCGCGCAAGGTGTAGAAGCCGCTGTGCCGTCCGGAAGTGCCCGCGCAGCTGTCGGCCGCGGTCATGGTGCCTTGGGCGGAGCGGTCGGAAAGGCCGAAGGCATGGCAGTCGATCTGGTCCGCGAGGCCGCAGGCCTCGACCAGGCCGCGGAGGTCCGCGAAGCTGTCGGGGATGGGCTCGAAGGCATGCACGCGGCCGGAAAAGTTCGGGCGCGCCGCCAAGACGAGCGAGAAATATCCCCAGTTGCTGCCGATGTCGTATACTACGGCCCGGTCTTGCGCCAGCAGGTCCATGAGGGTGGTCACTTCGGGTTCATAGCCTTTGCTGTGCTGCGGCATGTATAGGCTGGTGAACTGCAGATTGCGGCCGTTGAAAGGCAGCTCTCGGATTTGGCCTTTGACGTTGAGTCGGAAACCGCCCTGGCCGGTCAGGCCCAGGCTATCTAGGGCCAAAAAAGCGCGGCGCAGAGGTTTTTGCATGATCTGATAGCGCCAGCGGACCGGCCGGTAGGCCAGGCGGAAAAAACGCAGCCACCAGGAAAGCCGTGAAAGCGTGCAGGGATTGTGCCAGACCAGGCGCCGCATCAGCATGGAGGACCCAGTATAGCAAGATGGAATTCGCCCGCGCAATGAAGCCGGCCCCTCGGAATTGCTATACTTACCGACGTCCGAGCCAGGGACGGCAGGCGTTTTCCGTAGGCGGATCGCGCTCGTAACACAATGGATAGTGTCCAAGCCTGCGAAGCTTGGTATATAGGTTCGATTCCTATCGAGCGCACCATTTTTAACGGAGGCCTTTTCTAGGCCTCCGCTTTTTATTCCTGGAGTTATAGAAATTGTAGAATGACAGGCACCGATATGATGAATATAACCATGATTTGCATGATGTTGACGGTCGGCGCCGGGGCGGCGGAGTATAAGCCGGACGCTAATGCCCTGCGCGCGAGCGTGCCGGAGAAATACCGCTGGGACCTATCGATCATTTATCCCAACGATGCGGTCTGGGAAGCCGGGCTTACGGAAGCGCAGGCCCGGATCCGCGACCTGGGCGCGTATAAAGGCCAGCTTAAGACCGCGGCCGGGGCCAAGGCCGCGTTGGACGCATATTTCGCGGCTCGCCGGGTCGCGGACCGGGTGGCCGCCTATGCCAATTACAAGGCGGTGGAGGATGACGGCCAGACCCGCTATCAGGCCATGTATCAGCGGGCCCTGGATCTGGGCGCCGATCTCAGGCGGAGCGCGGGATTCATACGGCAAGATTTGGCGGGATTGGACGAGGCTTCGGCTCAGAAGCTCTTGGAGGCGCCGGAATTAAAAGCCTACCGCCGCTACATCGCGGGCATGCGCCGACGCAGCCGGCGCATGCTGCCCGAGGATTCCGAGCGCATCCTGGGCTTGGCCGGCGACAATCTTTGGTCTGAGACCGACCTCAACGAAACCCCTTCCGAGGTGGAGCAGGTGTTCAAGGCTACGCTCAAGGACCTGCAGTTCCCGGATATAAAAGATGAGTCCGGCAAGAGCGTGCGTTTGAATTTGGGCAACTATGGGAAATATCGCGCGTCCAAGCAACGGGGCGTGCGCCAGGCCGCGGTAGCCGGGCTCTTCGGCACTTTGAAGAAATACCAGGACATATTGGCCGCGACTTTGGGCGCGGAGGCCAAGCGCGACGTGTTCTTGGCCCGGGCTCGGGGTTATGACCGGTCCGTGGACGCATATCTGGACCGGGAGGACGTGCCCACGGCCGTGCTGGACAACCTGATTTCCGCGGTGCACGCCAACCTGGCGCCCTTGCAGCGCTATCTGGGATTGCGGCGCAGGCTTTTGGGACTGAAGGATATTTACATCTACGACTTGTACACGCCCCTGGTGCCGTCGGCGGACGCGGATATCAGCTATGACGCCGGACTTAAGCATGTTAAAGCGGCGCTGCGGCCTTTGGGCTCGGATTACGTGTCCAAACTTACCGGCCGGGATATGTTGGGCCGGCGGATGGTGGATGTGTATCCCAATAAGGGCAAGGATTCCGGGGCCTTTTCCCAGGCCATCTGGGATCTGCCGCCATTCGTGAAGCTCAACTACATGGACGACATAGACGATGTGTCCACCACGGCCCATGAGCTGGGCCATGCCATGCATAGTTATCTGAACAACCAGACCCAGCCGGTGCCGGACGCCGGGTCCTCCATATTCACGGCGGAAATAGCCTCTACTTTCAATGAGATGCTTTTGAGCCGCTATCTGCTGGATAAGTACAAGGGCAACGATAAGATGCGGCTATATCTGCTCAGCCAGTTGGCGGATAGCCTGCGCACCACCATATACCGCCAGACCTTGTTCGCCGAATTCGAGCTTAAGGTGCACGCTTTCGTGGAAGCGGGCACTCCGATAACGGCCGAGCTGCTCAATCAGACCTACGCGGATCTGGTAAAGCTGTACTATGGCCCGGGGTTGTCCGTGACCGCGGACGACGCTTTGGAATGGGCCTATATCCCGCATTTTTATTGGAAACATTACGTGTTCAGTTATGCCTGCGGCTTGGCCAGCGCCGTGGCCCTTTCCGACCGGGTCTTGGCCGGCGGTTCGGCCGCCCGGAAGGCCTATTTGGGCATGCTGACCCAGCCTCGGCAGGCGCATCCGGTGGAGATTCTGAAGGCCGCCGGGGTGGACCTCACTCGGCCGGAC
Organism: Elusimicrobiota bacterium; assembly: GCA_041660645.1. GTDB lineage: Bacteria > Elusimicrobiota > Elusimicrobia > UBA1565 > UBA9628 > UBA9628. The sequence goes on from JBAZVY010000002.1 coordinate 5,790, forward strand.
GCGGTGGCCGCCGCGGCCCGGCTCCTGGACCAGACCGTGTCCGAGATGGAGCGATTGGCGGCCAAGACCGGTCTGGATAAAAAGGGCTGACCCCAGCCACGCGCCAGGTGCCAGCCGGGACCCCGGGGAATAAGATAAAATATATCTCAGGTAACCCGTGGACACCTGCGCCGAGCTCGACCTCTCGTATCTCAACGCCCAGCAGAAGGATGGCGTGCTCCATCCCTCGGGGCCTTTGCTGGTCCTGGCTGGGGCGGGCACGGGCAAGACCCGGGTCATCACCTACCGCATAGCGCATCTGCTGGGCCGGGGCGTGCCTCCGGAGCGCATCTTGGCCGTGACCTTCACCAATAAGGCCGCCGAAGAGATGCGCCGGCGCATCGAGGAGCTGGCTCCGGGCAAGGGCGGCTTGGTCTGGGTGCACACTTTCCATGCTTTCGCTTCGCGGCTCATCCGGCGGCATCATGAACTGCTTAAGCTGCCCAAGCATTTCACCATCTACGACCAGAGCGACCAGAAGCGCACCGTGGTCGAGGCCATGAAGGCCGTGGGCCTGGAGGATCAGAGCAGCAAGGCGGCCATGTATGTGAGCATCATCTCCCGGGCCAAGGACGACTTGCTCGACGCGCAATCCTACTCCATCCACGCCATGACCGCGCCCGAACCCGCGCGCAAGACCGCTTCCGACATATACCTGGCTTATCAGCGCAAGCTGGACGCGGCCGGAGCCCTGGATTTTGGAGACCTCCTGCTCAAGACTTGCGAGCTCATCCGCAACCACGAAGAGGTGCGGACTCTTTATCAGGAGATGTTCCAGCATATGCTCGTGGATGAGTATCAGGACACCAACCACGCCCAGTACGTGCTGACCAAGACCTTGGCCGCTAAGCACCGCAATATCTGCGTGGTCGGAGACGACGACCAGAGCGTGTATTCCTGGCGCGGGGCCAACATCCGCAATATACTCGAGTTCGAGACCGATTTTCCGGACGCTAAGGTCGTTACCCTGGAGCAGAACTATCGCTCCACCTCGCGCATCCTCGACGCCGCGGGCCAGGTCATCCGCAACAATCGTTCGCGCAAGACCAAGAACCTGTGGACCACCAAGCCCGCGGGCGAAGCCATCGTGGTCAAGGAACTGCCCAGCGAGATGGAGGAGGCGGGCTGGGTCACTCGGCGCATCGAGGCTTTGCTGGGAGCGGGCCGGTCCTTGCGGGAGATCGCGATCTTTTACCGGACCAACGCCCAGAGCCGTTCTTTCGAGGAAGCCCTGCGCCGGGCGGGCCTGCCTTATGTCATCGTGGGCGCGGTGCGTTTCTACGAGCGCAAGGAGATCAAGGATGCCTTGAGCTACGCCCGGCTCGTGCTCAATCCGGCCGACGGCGCCAGCCTGCACCGCATCATAAACGTGCCGCCCCGGGGCATCGGCAAGACCAGCCTGGAGCGCATCGA
>JBAZVY010000002.1:7251-30938 GCA_041660645.1 Elusimicrobiota bacterium
CGAGAGCTACGCCCAGGCGCAGGGCCTGATCCTTTGGGAGGCTTTCAAGCAGCAAGCCCTCATCCCCCAGCTCACCGCGGGCTGCCGCCGCGCCGTCACCGAGATCGTGCAGACCATGGAGCGGCTGCGGGCGGATACGGCCGCAGCCACGGCCTCCCGGGCCCTGTCCGTCATCCTGGAAGAGACCGGCTATTGGAAGTGGCTGGAGTCCCAGACCGATACCGACCCGGAATCGGCCGGCCGCTTGGACAATCTGCAGGCCTTGTTGAATTCGGCCAAGGAATACGAGGAAAAGGCCCCGACGGACGCGGCCTTGGACCTTTCCAGCTATCTGGAAGCCGTGGCCTTGCATACGGATCTGGACAGTTAAGACCCGAGCAAGCCGACCGTGACCCTCATGACCATGCATCTGGCCAAGGGGCTGGAGTACCCGGCGGTGTTTTTGACCGGATTGGAAGAGGGGCTGTTCCCCATCGGCGCGGGCAATGCCTCGCCCGAGGAGTTGGAAGAGGAGCGGCGGCTCTGCTATGTGGGCATCACCCGGGCGCGCGAGATCCTGCATATGACCTACGCCTCTACCCGCCGGATATTCGGGCAAGTCTATGCCAATCTGCCTTCGCGGTTCCTGCTCGAGGCCCAGCTTTTGTTCCAGAACGCGGCTCCGGCCGCGCCCGCGCCCCTGCCGTCCGCGGCTCCGGCCAGCCGGCGGCTCTCCGTGGTGGGCGCCAAGATCGGAATGCGGGTGCGCCATCCCGATTACGGGGGCGGGCAGGTCTTGGCCGCCGCGGGCTCGGGCGAGAATCTGAAGGTCACGGTGCTTTTCGACGACGGTCATTCCGCCAAGTTCCTGGCGCGTTACGCGCCCTTGGAGCGCGAGTAAGGGCATATGCCGGTCACGGAGGCCGAGGTCCGCCGGATCGCGCAGTTGGCGCGGCTGCGTTTGACGGACGAGGAAGTCGTCCTTTACCAGGGACAATTCTCCCAGATCCTGGACCTCGTATCCGAGATATCCGGGCTCGATACTTCCGCGGTGGCGGCCACGGCTTCGGTGGCGGCGGCCGGCAGCGGGCTGCGCGAAGACGTGCCGGAGAGCTTTCCGGACACGGAACGGCTTCTGGCCTTGGCCCCGGAACGCGCAGGCGATTACTACAAAGTGAAGAGGGTGCTGGAATGAGAGCGCTAGCTGCGTTTGCGTTGGCGGCGGGATTGCTGGCCGCGGCTGGACCCGCCGCGGCGGCGGCGCCCCGGCCGGGTCCGGATGCTCGGAAAGCCTTGGACACGGCCCTGGCCCAGTATCATAAAGCCTCGTTCCAAGACGCCCTGCGGAATTTCACCAAGGCCATCGCCTTATTCTCCGACTGGAAGACCGCATCCGGGCATCGGGCCATGTGCCGTTGGAATCTGGGCGACCAGGCCGGCGCCGAATCCGACGCGCAGCTGGCGGCCAAGCTCCGTCCTAATGACGTGAGCTCCTACGTGGCCCGGGGCAAGGCCCGGTTCGTATTGAAGGATTTCCCGGCGGCTATCGCGGATTTCGCGGAGGCCTTGGCCCTGGACCGGGATTGCGCGGACGCGTATTTCGGGCTGGGCAGCGTATACAGCGCCAAGGGCGAGTTGAAGAAGGCCCGGCATCAACTGGACCAAGCCTTGCGCATAGATTCGGAATCCGCGGCCGCGCTGCTGGTGCGCGGCGGGGTGCACGATAAATTGAAGGAGTTCGATTCGGCGGTAAAGGATTACGACCGGGTCTTGACGATAAATCCGGATTTTTCTTGGGCCTATTTCTACCGGGCCAACAGTTATCGGGAACTCAAGGAGTTCCGCCTGGCCTTGGCCGATCTGGATGCGTTCCTGGAGACGCACCCTAATATGACGGACGGGGTATATCTGCGTTCCAACGTCCGGTTCCTGCTGGGAGATTTCGGCGGGGCCGAGGCCGATCTGAGCCGGGTGATAGAACTCGATCCTAAGCGCGGCTTGGCTTATTCCAACCGCGGCCAGGCCCGGGCCCAGTTGGGCGATCGGGCCGGGGCTTTGCGCGACCTGCGCCAGGCCATGGAGCTGGACCCGGATAAGAAGGATAAGATCCAAGCCGCGATCGACCGGATATCCTCCGGGGACGCGGCTTCGGGCCCGGAGGCCGCTCCGGGAGCGGCGGCCGCGCCGGCCGGCAAGTGGGTGCCGCCCGCGCAAGAATCGGAGCCCCAGCCGGCCCTGGAGCCGGAATCATCCGGTTCCGCCGTGATCATAGAGTGAAAGCTACCGAACTTTCCGCCGTAGACATCGCCCGGGAAGTGGCTGCCGGCAGGATCAGCGCCGAAGCCGTGCTGGATGGCTACCTGGCGCGCATCCGGGCCGAGGAGCCGAAGCTCCGGGCGTATATCCGGGTCTTGGCGGAACCGGCGCGGAGCGCGGCCCGAGCCGTGGACGACAAGCGCCGACGCGGCGGCCGGCTCGGCCGGTTGGCGGGCGTGCCTGTGGCCGTAAAGGACAATATCCAGGTGCAAGGCGTAGAGACCACCTGCGCATCCCGCATCCTGCAGGGACACGTCGCGGCTTACGACGCCACCGTGATCTCGCGGCTGCGCGCCGAAGACGCGGTGATCATCGGCAAGACCAATCTCGACGAGTTCGGCATGGGCTCATCCACGGAGAATTCGGCTTTCCAGGTCACCCGCAACCCCTGGGACTTCGAGCGCGTGCCCGGAGGTTCTTCCGGAGGCTCGGCCGCGGCCGTGGCCGCGGGCCTGGCCGCCTTGGCCCTGGGCTCGGATACGGGCGGATCCATCCGCCAACCCGCGGCGTTCTGCGGCGTGGTGGGGATAAAGCCTACCTATGGCCGGGTTTCGCGTTACGGGCTGGTAGCGTACGCGTCTTCCTTGGACCAGATCGGGGTCTTTGCGCGTACGGTGGCGGACGCGGCGTTGGCTTTCTCCGTGCTGGCCGGCCCGGACCCCAAGGATGCGACCTGCGCCTCCGAGCCGGTGCCGGATCCGGCCGCGGCCCTATCGGGCGGGGTGCGGGGACTGCGGGTCGGCCTGCCGCGGGAATATTTTTTGCCCGGACTGGACCCGGAGATCGCGGCCGCGGTGCGCGCGGCCGTGGAAACGCTGCGGGGGCTGGGCGCCGAGGTCCGGGAAGTGTCCTTGCCCCATACCCGTTATGCGGTGAGCGCCTATTATATCCTGGCTCCGGCCGAAGCCAGTTCCAATCTGGCGCGATTCGACGGCATACGCTACGGCCGGCGCGGCATCGGGGCGGGCGGATCGGAGCAGTCATACGCGGACACGCGCGGCCAGGGCTTCGGCCCGGAGGTCAAGCGCCGCATCATGCTGGGCACCTATGCCTTGAGCGCGGGCTACCATGACGCTTATTATGGCCAGGCCCAGAAGGTGCGCACCCTCATCCGCCGGGATTTCACCGAGGCTTTCTCCGGCGTGGACATCCTGGCCGCGCCTACGGCTCCGACCGCCGCCTTCCGCTTGGGGGAAAAGACCGCGGATCCCTTGGCCATGTACGCTTCCGACGTGTTCACCATCCCTTCCAACATGGCCGGCAACACCAGCCTTTCCGTGCCTTGCGGTCTGACTAAGTCCGGCTTGCCGGTCGGCCTGCAGCTCATAGCCGACCGTTTCCAGGAGGCCGTATTGCTGCGTGCGGCCGCGGCCTGGGAAAAGGCCAAGCCCTTTGCGCGTCTGCCGGAGGCCCGGGATGCATAAAGAGATATCCGCGGGCGGGTTGGTGGTGCGCGACGGCAAGGCCCTTATGGTCAAGGTGGAAAACCTGTTGGGCGAGGTGGTCTGGACTTTCCCTAAAGGGCATCTGGAAGTCGGGGAAGGCCCCCGGCAGGCGGCATTGCGCGAGGTGGCGGAGGAGACCGGATATGCTTGCCGCATCCTGGCGCCGCTGACCACCGTGCGCTATCGATTCCGGCGCGGAGACTGCGAGGTGGACAAGCGGGTGAAGTGGTACCTTATGACTCCGCTTAAGAAGGTGGGAAGCCCGGACGCGGACGAGGTCATGGCCGCGCGCTGGGTCGAGTTGGGCGCGGCCGCGGCCCGGCTCAAGTATGCCAGCGATATAAAGCTTTTGGCTGCGTTCCGAGAGCGGGAGGGGATATGAGCCCGCGCTACGAGATGGTGGTCGGCTTGGAAGTGCACGTCCAGTTGGCCACCCGGAGCAAGTTGTTCTGCGCCTGTCCTACGGACGGGGCCGGAGCCCCGCCCAATTCCCGAGTCTGCCCGGTATGCACGGGCCAGCCCGGAGTCTTGCCCGTGCTCAATCGGGCCGCGGCGGAACTGGGCTTCCAGGCGGCTTTGGCCTTGGACTGCCGGATCGCCCCGGAGTCGGTGTTCGCGCGCAAGAATTATTTCTATCCGGACTTGCCCAAGGCTTATCAGATCTCCCAATACGAGCTGCCGTTCGCTTCGGGCGGCGGGCTCGACATCCGGGTCGGGAAGCTCCCGGTCAAACGGGTGCGCATCCATCGCATCCATCTGGAAGAGGATGCGGGCAAGCTCCTGCACGCCATAGGCGCCCGGGAACTGGATCATTCCTTGGTGGATTTCAACCGCGGCGGGACCCCGTTGGTCGAGATCGTAAGCGAGCCGGATATCCGCTCCGCGGACGAGGCCGTGGCCTATCTCACGGCTTTGAAGGAGATCCTACAATACGCCGGGATCTCGCGCTGCGATATGGAGAAAGGCGAGCTGCGCTGCGACGCCAACGTATCCGTGCGCCCGGAGGGCGAGTCCCGGCTCGGGACTCGGACCGAGATCAAAAACCTGAATTCCTTCCGGTTTTTAAAAGCCGCGTTGGAATTCGAGTTCCAACGCCAGACTGGGATGCTGGAAGCCGGCGAGCGCGTGATCCAGGAAACCCGGCTTTGGGACCAGGCGCGAGGCTCCACCGCGGCCATGCGTTCCAAGGAAGAGGCGCAGGACTACCGCTATTTTCCGGATCCGGACCTGCCGGCATTGGTCGCGGCTCCGGCTTGGATCGAGGAGCTGCGCGGCCGCCTGCCGGAATTGCCCGCGGTCCGGCGCAGCCGATTCATGGCCCAATACGGGCTTTCCGTTTATGACGCAGAGGTGCTTACCGCCACGCGCGCGTTGGGCGATTATTTCGACGCCGCGGTCCGCGGGCCAGGTCCCGGCGCGGCCAAGACCGCGGCCAATCTGGTCGCGACCGAACTTTTGGCCCGGCTCAACTCCGCGGGGCTGGGCGCGGACCAGTCCCGGATCCCGCCCGGGGAACTCGGCGCGCTGGCGGAGATGATCGTAGCGGGCGCGTTGTCGAGCAAGGGCGCCAAAGCCGCTTTTTCAGCCCTGTGGGATAAGGGGGGCTCGGCGCGCGCTACCGTGGAAGCCTTGGGCTTGTCCCAGATATCGGACGAGGGCCGGCTCCGGGCTTGGTTGGGGGAGGCTCTGGCCGCTGATCCCCAGGCCGCCGCGGACCTTAAGAGCGGAAAAGAGCGCGCGGTGGGCGTATTGATGGGCGCGGCCATGAAGCTTTCCCAGGGTCGGGCGGATCCGGCCGTACTGAATCGTTTGATCAAGGAGTTTATACGCGCATGAAGAGACTGTGGATATCCGTAGTGCTATTGGCCGGTACGCCGAGTTGGGGCTATGACACGGTCCGTTTGTTGGATCAGATAAAAGCGCCCGAGATGCAGAGGCCCGTGGCCGCGGCGGTCCACGGCCAGCGGCTGTACGTGCTCGACGGCAAGATATCCGGCCTGCTGATATTCGATCTGGCCGGGCGCCTGCTTAAGACGGTAGGCCGGCCGGGATCGGGCAAGTCCGGGTTCGATTCTCCGCGCGGGATCGCGGTGGGCCCGGACGGCAAGGTCTATGTGGCCGACACCGGAAATTCCCGCATCCAGATCCTGGACGCGGACGGCGGCTTCCTGTGGTCCTTCGGAACCAAGGGCTCGGAGCGGGGCATGCTGCGCGAGCCGCGGTCCGTGGCCGTGGGCGCGGGCGGACGCATCTACGTATCCGACAGCGGCAACGACCGGGTGCAGGTGTTTACCGCCGACGGCATACTGCTCTATGGATTCGGATCCTCGGGCAAGGGGCCGGGCCAATTCTCCGATCCGGCCCGCATCGCGGTGGACCCGGCCGACAACGTCTATGTGTTGGATTCGGGCCACGGCCGCATCGAAAAGTTCGACCCCGCGGCCCGATTCGTGCGGGAGTATCAACTGTCGGGCCACGATTTCGGGGTGGACGCGTACGGATTTTTATATGTGCTGGATGCGGACAGCGGCAAGGTCGTGGAGCAGAGTCCGGATGGGGCCGTGCTGGGCCGCTTCGGCAGCTCCGGCAGCGGCATGGGCCAGTATCGCAAGCCCGAAGGCGTGACCGTGGTCTCGGACGGGACCGTGTTGGTGTTGGACACGGGCAACAGCCGCATCCAGCGCATCGAGGTCGCCAATAAGCTCAAGACCGCGCCCCTGCCGCCGGATCTGGCCACTAAGCTCTTAGTCTCCGGCCCTAGCCGCTCTTGGCCCGTGGCCGCCGGGCTGCTGGCTCCGTATGGGGACGATCTATTCGCATATCTTCCTAAAGACGGCCAGTTCGTACGGCTCGACTCCGAGGGCAAGGAGCGAGCGCGTTTCGGGATAAAGACGGGCAAGGAGCCTTCGGCCACGCGCGGCGCGCGGGGGCTGGCTGTTTCCAGGAAGCTGGGGCTCTACGTTTCCGATGCGTCGGCCAATCGCATCCAGCAGTTCACTTTGGACGGGGTCTGGAAGGCCAACATCGCGGAGAGCTCCGGGTTCTTCGACAGCCGCAAGAAGGAAGGCCGGGTCAAGGAGCCGCAAGGCGTGGCCATCAACGAAGCGGGTACGATCTATGTGGCGGATGCGGGCAATAGCCGCATCGACGCGTTCAGCCCGGAGGGCGTATTCCTGTTCGGTTTCGGCCCGGGCATCGGAACCAGCGCCTTGCAGTCTCCGGCGGCGGTGGCTTGGGATAAGATGCGATTTTTGTATTTCACGGACAAGGAACTCAAGAAGATATTCAAGGTCGAGCCTTCCGGCGCCTTGATAAAATCTTGGGGCGAGGAGGGCGAGGGGCCCGGACAGTTCCGGTCGCCCAGCGCCATGGCTTTCGACGGCAATAACTATCTGTACATCCTAGACGACGTATTACGGCGGGTATCCGTCTACACCAAGGACGGCAAGTGGATGACCGACCTTTTCGCTCCGGGCGCGGGGGAGCGGGAATTGTCCGCGCCTACGGCCGTGGCCATACAAGGGGAAAGATTGCTGATAGCCGACGGCGGCAAGGGCCGGATCGTGACCTACGACCTGCATCCCCATCTGACCGCGCCGGTGTCGGTGAGCAGTTCGGTCAAGGAGGGCAGCGTGCTTCTGTCCTGGTCGGCGGTCAGTGACCCGTGGACCTCGGCTTACCGCGTGCTGCGTTCGTCCGATCCCGGGGGGCCGTTCGAGGAGATCGGGCGGACCGAGGCCACGCGCTGGCAGGACGACCAGGTCAAGCCCTACTCGGATTATTGGTATCAGGTGGCCACCGAGGCCAAGACCCAGGATGTGGGGCCGGGGTCGCGGCCCGTGGCCGTATATGTTACCGGGGCGATGAACAAGGCGGCGGTGGAGATATCCACGGTCAGCATCGGCAACATATTCTCCGCTAATTATAAGTGGTACTTGAAGAACCCGGTGGGCCGGGTGGTGTTAACCAACAACGTCAATACCCCGTTTCAGAACCTCAAGCTCACGTTCCGGCTCAAGGAGTTCATGGATTTTGGCTATGATACGGAGATCAAGCGGCTGGATCCCCAACAGTCGGTCGAGGTGCCGGTGATCGCCACGCTCAATAATCGGGTGCTCGAGGTCAGCGAGGATACCCCGGTCCAGGCCGAGTTCACGTTGACGTATTTTGAGAGCGGCAAGTCCCAGACCGTGTCCTTGACCCGGCCGCTGCGGGTGTATTCCCGCAACGCCATAACCTGGGAGGATCCGTCGCGCATCGCCAATTTCATCACGCCCAAGGATCCGCCGGTGCGGGATTTCCAGAGCGAGGCTCTGCGCGACCGGCCGCGGTCGGCCAAGTCCGATTTTTTGAATCGGAACCTGGTCACGGCCCTGCATATATGGGACGCGCTTTCCGAGGCTGGAGTCCAGTTCCAGTCCAACCCCAATAATCCATATGAGGCCCTGCGCGAAGATCCTAATTTCCCCGTGGATTACAGCCAGTTCCCCCGGGACACCTTGAAGCGCAAGAGCGGGCAGTGCGACGATCTGGCCACTTTGATCGTGTCCATGCTCTACGGCGCCAACGTGCGCGCCGTGATCTTGGATTATCCCGGGCACATGGCGCTCATGTTCGATACCGAATCCAGCGACCCGTTGGAGATCGGCCTGCCCGAGAGCGGCCTGATATCGTACGAGGGCACGTATTGGGTGCCGCTGGAAGCCACGCTGGCGGGCAAGCCCTTCCCCGAGGCTTACCGCAAGGCGCTCTACGCCTACAACACGGAGCAGGAGAAGGGGCGGGTGCGGGTGACGGATCCGCGCCGCGCTTGGGCTACGTATGAGCCCGCCACCCTGCCGGAATCGGGCTGGACCGCGGAGGTGCCTAAGGCCGAGGCCCGGCAGAAGCGTTTCGATGAAGAAGCCGGGGCGCTGGCCGCGGACCGGAACCAGTTCCTTAAGAAGCATTATGAGGCCATGGCCAAGGCCGAGGGCCAGGCCGTAGAGGCCCATGTGCAGTTGGGCCTGCTGGCTTATCAGCAGGGCGACCATCCGGCCGCGGCTGCCGAATTCGACAAGGCTTTGGCGATCGATCCCAGCAACGCCGCGGCTTTGAACGATCTGGGCGGATTGATCTTCTGGGCGGGCGACGACGCGCGCGCGCACGAGCAGTTCTTAAAAGCAGCGGCTGCGGATCCGGAGGACGCGGATATCTGGCTCAACCTGGTCAAGACCGCGGTCCGGCTCCAAGCGCGGGCTAAGGCTGAGGAGTACGGCCGCAAGGCCGCGGCTTTGGAGCCGGATCTGGGGCCGGTGGTGAAGAATCTGCTCGATCAGGTCAAATGAACGGACGTGGAGGCAGTATGAGAAATATCTGGTTTGCGGTCATGCTTTGGTCGTGGTGGGGGGCGCCCGTGCAGGCGCAGGACAAGAATAAGTGGGACTCTTTGACCACGTATTTTAAGAATCTTAAGCAAGGTCTGACCGATTCCTCGGTCGAGGGCCAATATCAGCGCGGCCGCGGCACCGTGGTCGCGGCGGTGCGCGGTCAGGCCCAGGACGACGGCAAAGCCGAGTTGGACAAGCCTTTGATGAAAGATCCGGCCCAGGAGCGCAAGCGCAAGCAGGAGCGCGCGGAGCGGCGGGAATTCGAGAAAGCCGTGGACCTTATCAACGAAGGCAAGCTGGGCGAGGGCATCGCGGCCCTGGAGGCTTTTGAGAAGGCGCATCCTAAGAGCGCGCGCTTAGCCGAAGTGCGCGAAGCCCGGGCCAAAGCGCTGGAACTGAAGGAAGCGCAGAAGGCCGAGGCGGTAACGTCTGAGGCCGCTAAACCGGAAACCGCTAAGCCCGACCCCGCGGCGCCCGCGCCTGCTCCGGCAATGAAATAAGGGGACACAACACTCATTTGTTGGCGCATGATAAAGTCGGTAAATGTGTCCGGACTCAGTCGGCGACTAGGGGCCCCTTAGTCGTGCGGCAGCCCTGATTCCAGCGGCTGGAGCTTAGCGCAGGCCTTGCAGTCTGCGGATCAGCGCGGTGGTGGAATAGCCCTTTTTTAACCGGACCCGGGCTACCCGCCCGGCATGGGCGGCGCCCGCGATCTGGTCCTTGCGGTAATCCGCGCCCTTGACCAGTATGTCCGGCTTCAAGCGGGAGAGAATGTGCTCCGGGGTGTCCTCGCCGAAGGGCACTACCGCGTCCACGCACCACAAGGCGGCCAGCAGGGCGGCGCGGTCCCGGAGCTTGTTGACCGGCCGGCCCGAGCCTTTGCCCAGGCGGCGGGCCGAGGCGTCCGAGTTTATGCCCACGATCAGGATGTCGCCCATGGCCCGGCACTGTTCTAGGAGCTGCACGTGCCCGGCATGCATGATGTCGAAGACGCCGTTGGTGAACACCACTTTTTTGCCTTCCCATGCCCATAACTGGCGCAGGGTGCTCAGGCGCTTCGGGTTCTTGATCTTGGCCTGGGATATGGTCATGTCAGTGGGCTTTAGGGCTGTTCGGGAACAGGCCGTCTTCGATCAGTCCGCAGAGCAGGTGGATGATGGCGATGTGGGATTCTTGGATGCGGGCCGTGTGCGCGGACGGGACCCGCAGGCAGATGTCCGCGGCGGATGCCAGCTTTCCGCCCTTGCCGCCGGTCAGCCCGATGACGGGCAGGCCCAAGCTTCTGGCCTTGGCCGCGGCGTGAAGCACGTTCTTGGAATTGCCGGAAGTGGATATGGCTACGGCCACGTCTCCGGGCCGGGCTTGGGCTTCGAGCTGTCGGGAGAACATCTGGTCCAGCCCGAAATCGTTGGCTATGGCGGTCAGATTCGAAGCGTTCACGGTCAGGGCCAGTGCGGGCAGGGGGGGGCGGTTGCGGTCGAACCGGCCCACCAGTTCCGCGGCAAAGTGTTGGGCATCCGAAGCGGAGCCGCCGTTGCCGAATATCAACGCCTTGTTGCCGCGCTGGTATGCGGCTAACAGGATGCGCGCGGCCTGGGCGATCTTCGGCGCCAGGCGGGCCGTGGCCGCGAGGCTGCGGCCGGCATCCACGAGCTGGGATCTGATGACCGTTTCAAGATTCTTGGGCATTCCTCTCCTCCTGCATGGTATCTACGAGATGCGTGTCGAAATCGCCGCTGCGAAAGCGCGGATGGGCCAATACGCGTCTATGGAATCCGGCCGTGGTGGCTATGCCTTCGACCCGGAGTTCGGCCAGGGCCCGGTCCGCCCGGGCTATGGCCGCGGCCCGATCTCCGGCGTGGGCGATGAGTTTGCCCAGCAGGCTGTCGTAATACATAGGCACGGTGTAGCCGGAGTAGATATGGGTATCGAGGCGTATCCCCGGGCCGCCCGGCAGGCGCAATCCGGAGATGCGGCCGGGGCAGGGTGCGAAACCGCGGTCCGGGTCTTCGGCATTGATGCGGTGCTCGATGGCGCAGCCGCGCAGTTCCGCGGCCCGTTCTGGGGAGAAGGGCAGCTTTTCTCCGGCGGCGAGGCGGATCTGGGCGGCTACCAGGTCCAGGCCGGTCACGCATTCCGTCACCGGGTGTTCGACTTGGAGCCGGGTGTTGACCTCGATGAAATAAAAGCTGCCGTCCGGCGCCAGCAGGAATTCCACGGTGCCCACGTTGGTGTAGCCGCAAGCCCGGATGAGCCGGACCGCGGCCCGCTGCATGGCGGCGCGGGTGTCCGGGGTCACGGCCGGGGAGGGGGATTCCTCGATGAGTTTCTGGTGGCGCCGCTGCACGCTGCAGTCGCGTTCCGGGAAGGCGGCCACGGCGCCCGCGTGGTCCGCGGCGATCTGGATCTCCACGTGCCGGGGCCGGGAGATGAATTTTTCTATGTAGACCGATCCGTCGTTGAATGACTTCTGAGCTTCGCTCTGGGCCAGCCGCACTTGGGATTCCAGTTCGTCCGGAGTCCGCACCAGGCGCAGGCCCTTGCCGCCGCCTCCGGACGCGGCCTTGACCATGACCGGGAAGCCCACGCTCTCGGCTTCGCGCTGGAAATCCCGGGATACTATGCCCAGGCTGCCCGGCACGACCGGGACCTCGGCTTGCCGGGCCAGGTTCTTGGCCGCGCTCTTGTTGCCCAGCCGGCGGATGGCCTCGGGCCGCGGGCCGATGAAGGCTAGGCCCTGGTCGGCGCAGGCTTGCGCGAAGTCCGCGTTCTCGGATAGGAAACCATAGCCGGGATGCACGGCGTCGGCGCCCGTGGCCTTGGCCGCGGCCAATATGGCTTCCCCGTCGAGGTAGCTCTGGGCGGAGGGCGCCGGTCCGATGCAAACGGATTGTTCCGCCATGGAGATGTGCAGGGATTCCCGGTCCGCTTCGGAATAAACGGCCACGCAGGGGATGCTCATCTCCCGGGCGGCGCGGATCACGCGGACCGCGATCTCGCTGCGGTTGGCGATCAGGATCTTTTTGAACATCCTATCTCGATACCCGGTTCCGCTGGGTTTTGGGCGCGGGTTTGGTCCAGACCGATTGGGCCGGGTCCGCGGGGTCGCCGGACTGGCGTTTATGGAGGTATTCCAGGTCCGCCGGCTTGGAGCATGTTCCGGCGGCGGCCGTGAAATCCCGGGCCGCCGCCTCGGTCTGGCCCAGGGCCGTGTAGGCGTCGGCGCGCGACAAAAGGACGTCGCATTTCTGCTGCGGGGTGATGTCCGGGAAGTCCAGGAGTTCGTCGTATTGGGCCGCGGCTTCGGCATACTTGCCCAGATAGTTCTTGTAGTTGTCGCCCAGTATGGCGCGCATGTGGAACAAGCTCGGGGCCGAGAGTTTCGATGGATATTTGCGGCTTAGTTCCAGGGCCATGGCGCAGGCCTGGCCGGTCTGGGTCGGCACCTTGCGGTAGTAGGAGGCTTCGCAAAGATAGCCCCGGGCCATGGGGTCGGTGGGGTTGATGCGTACCGCGGCTTGAGCCAGCAGCAAGGCCATGTCCGGGTCGTTGCGGTCCAGCGCGTCCTCGGTCTTTTGCAGCAGATTCCAGTTGAAGGGGCGCACCCAGGCGCCGTTCTCGTGGATGAACACGATGTAGTCCTCGACGGGGTCGGCGCCATTGATCCGGAGCTGATACTTGAGGGTCACGGCGCCGGGTTCGGATCGGGCCACGCTCAGATGGTCCCAGGTCCAGGGGGTGTCGTCGCGCAGGGCGCGGAATTCCTCGAACGCGCAGTGGGCCTTGGCTTCTCGGGAGAACATCGCATACGCGCCCGCGAGATCGTTCTGCCGGAGCGCGGTCAGATAGCGCACGGCGGCGCGGGGCGCCGCCCGCTCGGCCCGGTTCTGATCCAGGTACATCGATCCCAGCAGCAGGACTACTCCCAGCACCGGCAGCCAGAACAACAGGGCTTGGCGCGCATCGCGCCGGCGCAGCTTGATCATGGAGGTCTCGGTCCGGGGCGCGGGCGACTGCATGATGATCTGCGGCGAGGCTGCGGGGAAGGCGGCGCCCGGGCGCGGGGGCGCGGGCATCGCGGGCCCGAAGGGCGAGGGGTCCGGAGCGGGCATGCTGCCGGCTTCGGTGTCCAAGGCCATGGGCGTGCCGCAGCGGTCGCAGTAGTTCTTAGCCACGGAATTGGAGAATCCGCAGTTGCCGCAGAGCTTGGTCAACGGCGCTTGGCATTTGGAACAGGCATAGCCGGGCGCGGCAAAGATCTGGCCGCACTTGGTGCAGACTATGCGCGCGTATTTGGATTTGGGCATGGGTCTAGGCGCGGGGGGCCGGAAGACCGGCCGGGGTCAATCCCGGCCTCCGCGTTCCAGGAAGAACAGGGGCTGGCCGTATTGTACCGGCCGGCCCGGTTCCACGAAGACCTTGGCTACGCGCCCGGGGCAGGGAGCTTTGACGCAATGCGTGCGGCCGAGGCCGGTGTCGATGACGCCCAGGACGTCTCCCGAGCTTACGGTGCGGCCTTCTTCTCCCAACCGGGGCCGTCCGGGTTCGTTGGGCTGGAACACTCCCACCGAGGAAGCGCAGACGGGCACGAAGCGGTCCGGGAAAGCGGCCGACGGCAAGGCCGCGGCTTGCGCGGTGCGCAGTTCGAATCCATCGTGGCCGTCGCGATAGCCCACTTCCACTAGGTCCGTGGTCCGTATCCATTCCATGACCGGCTTCAGGCGCTGGGTGTTCATCGCGAACCTCGGGACTTGACCCGGCGGCGGGCCGCGGCCCGCCGCGGCCGGCGCCGGCGCAGTTTGCGGGGATGGCGGGCGCGGAGCAGGTTCTTGGGGTTGGGCGGCAGCAGCCCGGAGGCTATGGGGTCGAAAGCCGCGGGCAGCATCCGGAATACGGTGGTCTTGGTCACGATCCTTCGGCCGGTGTTGGGATTGAGGTCCACGAGGTAGAGGGCGGTGTCCTTGTCGCTGAATTCGATCATTACTTGCCGGCAGGCGCCGCAGGGTTTGGCCGCGCTGGCCACTACGCATATGGCTTTCAGGGCGCGTTGGTTGCGGGCCGCGGCGTTGAATATGGCCACGCGCTCCGCGCAGATGCTCAGGCCGTAGGAAGCGTTCTCCACGTTGCAGCCCACGAATATCCGCCCCGAGCCGGTCAGCACCGAGGCCCCGACCCGGTAGCGGGAATAGGGACAGTAAGCGCTCTTCTGGGCGACTACGGCCATGTCTATGAGTCGGGCTATTTCTTTAGGCGGCTTCATTTTATTGACCCTCCCTTCATCCCTTAAGATGTCTGCCGGCTATGATGTCGAGTTTGCGCGCCGTGCCTCGGGCCATGGCCCCGGGAGCCGTGAATATGGCTCCGGTCAGCGCCGTGGCGCAGCGGCAGGTCCGCGGGCGGCCTGCGACATCGGCTACGGCGGCTGCGATCAGGCGCTGGGCGTTGGCTACGTTCACCGACAGGTTTTCCAGCACCTTCTCGCTGGAGACTTCCTCGCCTTCTTTCCAGCAGTCGTAATCCGTGACCAATGATATCGGAGAATAACATAGCTCGGCCTCGCGCGCGAGGCGGGCCTCGGGCACCGCGGTCATACCGATTATGGAATAGCCCATACGGCGGTGGTAGTCGGATTCGGCCCGGGTGGAGAAAGCCGGGCCTTCCATGCACACCAAGGTCCCGCCCTGGTGGCAGCGCAGGCTTAGGCCGCGGGCGTGGCGGAACAGGGCTTCGGATTGGGCCCGGCAGAAAGGCTGGTCGAAGGCCACATGCCCGACCACGCCGGCGCCGAAGAACGTGGAGACGCGCTGTTTGGTCTCGTCTACGAGCTGGTCGGGGAATACGAAATCCCGGGGGGCCAATTCTTCTTTCAGGGAGCCGACCGCGGATACCGCGATGATCCGATCCACGCCCAAGGACTTGAGCGCCCAGATGTTGGCGCGGGCGTTGACCTCGCTGGGCAGCAGCACGTGGCCGGCGCCATGGCGGGCGAGGAAGGCGCAGGGCACGCCGGCCAAGGTCCCGGCCATTATGGGCCCGGAGGGCGGCCCGAAGGGGGTCTGGACCCGGAGTTCGCGCGGCGCTTCCAGGCCGGGCATATGGTATAAGCCGCTGCCGCCGATGACGGCGACCCGGGCTGTGGGCTTAGCGGTCTTCTTCATGGTACGTATCCTCCCATAGGCAGCAGCTCGTTGATGCAGCGGTCCAGTTCCGCGAAGGAGATGGGCTTCTGCAGGAAGCGGGTCTTGGGGTCGTTGGCGGGCAGTATGTTCTTGAGCCGCTCGTATGGATAGGCGGAGATGAACAAGACCGGGATGTTCTTGGTGGCGGGGTCCTTCTGCAGCACTTGATATACGGAGGAGCCGTAGGCTCCGGGCATCTGGATGTCCGTGATGATCAAGTGGGGGCGCAGTTCCACCGCCTTCTGCGAAGTCTGGAAGCCGTCGTTGGCCACCACCACGCGATGGTTCTTGGCGGTCAGGTACTCCGCCAGCAGCGCGGTGATGTCTACGTTGTCGTCTGCGACCAGGATCTGGGCTATCATCAGTCGTTCAGGCCCCGTAGGATCTCGGGATAGATGGGGAAGCGCGCGCAAAGCTTGCGGACTTGGCCTCGGATGTCGGACAGTTTCTTGTCGTCCGCGCGCGCGGCCAGGGCTTCGTCTATGTATTGGGCGATCTGCCCCATCTCCGGTTCGCCCATGCCCCGGGTCGTGACCGCGGGCGTGCCGATGCGCACCCCGGAGGCGATGAAGGGCTTCTGGGGATCGTAGGGGATGGCGTTCTTGTTCACCGTGATGCCGGCCTTGTCCAGGGCGGCCTCGGCTTCCTTGCCGGTGACGTTCTTGGGACGCAGGTCCACGGAGAAGAGATGGCAGTCGGTCCCGCCGGACACGATGCGCATCCCCCGTTCGGCGAGTTCGGCCGCGAGTTTTTTGGCATTGGCCTTGACCTGGCGCTGGTAGGCCTTGAACTCGGGGCGCAGGGCCTCGCCGAAGCACACGGCCTTGGCCGCGATCACGTGCATGAGCGGGCCGCCTTGGGTGCCGGGGAAGTTTATCTTGTCTATGGCCGCGGCATGCGCGGCCTTGGCCAGGATCAGGCCGCCGCGCGGCCCGCGCAGGGTCTTATGCGTGGTGGAGGTGGTGAAGTCCGTGAAGGGCACGGAGGAGGGGTATTCCCCGGCCGCGATCAGTCCGGCGTAATGCGCGATGTCCGCGGCGAAATAGGCGCCGATGTCGTCGGCGATCTTCTTGAGCCGCGCCCAGTCGAATATCCGGGAGTAGTTGGAGGCGCCGGCGAATATCATCTTGGGCTTGTGCTCGTGGGCTAGGCGCTCGGCCTCGTCGTAATCTATGAGCTCGTCTTCCTTGCGTACGTTGATGGGCACGATCTTGAAGAATTTGCCCGAGAAATTCAGGGGGTGGCCGTGGGACAGGTGGCCGCCGTGGGCTAGATTCAAGCCCATGACCGCGTCGCCCGGCGCGAGTACGGACAGATACATGGCGATATTGGCTTGGGTGCCGGAGTGGGGCTGGACGTTGGCATGTTCCGCGCCGAACAGCTTCTTGGCTCGGGCGATGGCCAGATTTTCGGCCATGTCCACGAACTCGCAGCCGCCGTAATAGCGCTTGCCCGGGTAGCCTTCCGCGTATTTGTTGGTCAGCAGGGAGCCTTGGGCTTCCAGCACCGCTTCGGAAGTGTAGTTCTCGGAGGCGATGAGCTCCAGGTTCTCCGCTTGGCGGTTGGACTCGCGGCGGATGGCGTCGAAGACTTCAGGGTCTTGGGTCTTTAGTGGTTGGCGCATAATTGTTCAGTATAGCCTCCAGTTCTGATTTTAGCTCATGACAGCATCCGATGTAGACCGAGTCCGGCTGGCCCACGGGATCGGCGATGTCCGCGGCTTCGGTGCGGGCGGCGAAATCCTTCAGAGCGTGTATCTTGGCGCGAAAACCGGGATGAGCCGAGATCAGCGCGTCTCGTTGGCGGCGCTCCATGGTGAGCACTACGTCGGCCCAGGCCATAAGCTCGGCGTCCACGGAGCGCGGCGCATGCTCGGGGTCGGATATGCCTTCTAGCGCAAGCGCGGCGCGCACGCCGGCGGGCATCGGGGC
Organism: Elusimicrobiota bacterium; assembly: GCA_041660645.1. Classification (GTDB taxonomy): domain Bacteria; phylum Elusimicrobiota; class Elusimicrobia; order UBA1565; family UBA9628; genus UBA9628. The sequence goes on from JBAZVY010000002.1 coordinate 24,471, forward strand.
GCCGATGGCGGCCGCGATGCCGCAGGAGCGGGCGCTCAGGTCCCAGCCCCGGGCCCGGGCCAGCTTTTCGCATAGGAATCCAGCCATGACGCTGCGGCAGGTGTTGCCGGTGCACACGAAGAGCACTTTGCTCGGCCGAGCCGCGGCGGCCAGCAGTTCCGCGCTCGGTATGCGGCCTTCGCGCAGCACGCGCGGCTCGGGGGCGCTGAGGTCCAGGACCGAGGACGGGGGGCCGGCGCTCGGGCCGCCATCCAGCACGAAAGCCACGTCGCCGCTGAAGGCGGCCGCTACCGCCTGTCCGTCGGGCAGGGGCGGCTGGTCCGCGGCATTGGCGCTGGTCGAGGCCCAGGGCACGGCCGAGGCCGACAGCAGGTCTTGCAATATGGGCAGGTCGGGCACGCGCAGGGCTAGGGTGGGCCCCATGGCCGCGGCCAGGCCGCGGCCCGCGGCGTTGGCCGTCAGCACCAGGGTCAGGCCCCCGGGCCAGAATCTGCGGGACAGGGCTTCGGCTTGCGGCGTCCATTGCACCCAGCGTTTGGCTTCGGCCGCGGAGGCGACCAATAGGGGCAGGGGTTTGTCCGGCCGGCGGCCTTTCATGCGGTAGAGGCGGTCCACGCCCGCGCGGCTCAGGGCGGAACTGCCCAGTCCGTAGACCGTATCCGTGGGGAAGGCCACGATGCGCCCATCGCGGGCCGCGTCTGCGGCGCGCTGGATGACCTCGGGCGCGAGCTTTCCGTCTGCGGGCAGTCGTATCATCTCGGGTTCAGGCATGTTCCGGCTCCGCCTCCGGATGCAATACGACCACGAATTCCCCGAGCAGTTCCGGCCGGCCGGCCAGCTCGGATCGGACTTTGTCTACCGTGCCGTGCAGCCATTCTTCGTGCAGCTTGGACAGCTCCCGGACCACGCAGGCTTGGGCTTGGGGCCCGAGTTCGGCTTGGACGGCTTCTAACAGCTTCACCACCCGGAAAGGGGATTCGTATAGGACCAGGGTCCGGCCCAGCGCGGCCGTATCCTTGAGTATCCGGCGCTGTTTGCCTTCCGAGCGCGGCAAGAAGCCCAGGAATACGAAGGAGTCCCCGGGCAGGCCGGAGCCGGCCACGGCCGCGGCCGCGGCCGTGGGCCCGGGCAGGACCGTCACCGGGATGTTGTGGCGGCGGGCCAGGGCCACGAGATGGCGGCCGGGATCGGATATGCAGGGCAGGCCGCCGTCCGAGACCAAGGCCAGGTTTTCGCCGGCTTGGAGGCGTTCCAGTATCCGGCGATTGTCGCGCTCATCGTGTTCGTCGTATCGCATGGTGGGCGTGGCTAGCCCGAATTTGGCCATCAGCACCCGGGTGCGCCGGGTGTCCTCGCAGTATACGGCCGCGGACTCGCGCAGGCAGCGCAGGGCCCGCGGCGGCATGTCTTCGAGGTTGCCCAAGGGCGTGGGTACTATGGCTAGCATCATTTGCCCTTAGGCGGCTCCGGCGCCGGGACCACGCTCGGCGCGCTTTCGGATTCTATCCGCAGGAAAGCGTCCACGATCTTGGGGTCGAATTGGGTGCCGGCGCAGCGGCGCAGTTCCGCGACCGCGGCCTCGCGGGGCAGGGCCTTGCGGTAGGGGCGGTCCGAGCGCATCGCGTCCCAGGCGTCTATGACCGCCACCATGCGGGCGCCCAAGGGTATTTCCTCGCCCTTCAAGCCTTCCGGATAGCCGCGGCCGTTATACCATTCCTGGTGGTAGAGCACCATCTGGGCCACCGGGCCGAGATATTTGACCGGGGCCAGGATCTGATGGCCGATTATGGGATGGCGCTTCATGACCTCATATTCCTCGGCCGTGAGTTTTCCGGGCTTCAATAGGATGGATTGGTCTATGCCGATCTTGCCGATGTCGTGGAGCAGGGCCGCATACTCTATGAAGCGGGTCATCTGGTCCGGAAGCTGCAGCTCCCCGGCCAGGCGGCGGGCTTTGGATCTGGCCCGGTCGGAATGTTCCTTGGTGTAGGCGTCCTTGGAGTCCACGGCCCGGGCCAGGGTCTGGACCATCTCCAGATAGAAAGTCTGCAGGTTGTCCAGGAGATCCTGGTTGTGGAGCATGACCGCGGCTTCGCCCGCCAAGATGTTGAGGAATTTGGCTTTGTAGCCGGTGAAGGATTCGGCGCCGGACGTGGCGTGCAGGTTGAGTACGCCTACGGGCTTGGACTTGACCAGCAAAGGGATGGAGATGAAGGGTTCGGTGTCTTCCCAGCCGGAGGTGATATAGCGGGGGTCCGTCTCCGGGTTGGCCACGAATATGGCTTGGCCGCTGGCAAAGGCCTTGCCGGCCACGCCTTCCCCGGGCTTGAAGAACAGCTTCTGGGCCTTTTCCTGGCCGCTGCCTTTGGCGGCCACGACCTTGAGGCAGGCGGCTGACCCTTCCCAGAGCATGACCGAGCCGCGCACGCATTTCATGAGTTGGCAGGATATGTCCAGCACGGCTTTGGCGAAGTCTTCCCGAGACACGGCTCCGGAATGGGAGACCCCGTATTCCTGGAGGCTGAGCAGCATGGAGAGCAGTTCATCGAGCTTCTCCCAGCCTTCCGGGAACTCCAGGGATCCGCCGGAGGCTTCTTTTTTGGCGGGTTGGAGCAGTTTGAATTCATAGATCCGGCGCAGGGCGATGCCCAGGGCGACGGTCAGGAGCGCACAAAGGACCGACACGACCCAGAAGGGCGTGGACATAGGACTAAGGTAGCAAATTTAGCGGAAAAACGTCAGTTTCGATACTTATTATCGACTATTAATAATAACATGGGGTCAGGCTCAGGCGCGGATGGTTGATGCGTATGTTAGCCTGCCCCCCGAAGGGTAGCCTATTATCAGGGAGTCTTGGATTTTAATAGATCAGCCGCCGCCTGGCGGTTCTCTTCGTCCGGGTCTTTGGCTGCGGTCCATTCCAGCAGGGATTTGTGCTTTTCCGGAGGGACCATGTCGCGCAGTTGGATGAGCGCGCCCATGCGGGTCTTGGGGTCGGCATTGTTCTGGGCTTGGGCTTCCAGCCAGGGCACGGTTTTGGGGTTGCGGCTGGCGAAAAGAGCGGCTGCGAGCATGAGCTTGGTGTCCGGATCCCGGGTCGCGGAATGTTCGGCCAGCAGGGCCTCGGCTCCGGCATCGTCCGAGGCCAGTCCGACCTTGATGGCTAGTTGGTGGCGCAGTTCCCGGTCCGCGTCCCGGCTGCGCACGAGCTTCAACATGGCCGCGTAGCTTTCCCGCAGGTCCGCCAGCGGGACCTCGGTGTTGAAGGCTTCCTGGGCCGCTTGCGCGGCGGAGCCTCCGGCCCGGGACCAGTCCGCGATGGTCGGCAGGGAATCCTTCCAGAGATAGCGCGCCATGATATGCGCTACGGTGGGGGCGGCCATCGCCTGGTTGCGCAAGAGCGGCAATTGTTTGGCGCCCTGCCATTGGGCTAGGGCGGATAGCGCTTCGTATTGGGCCCACCAGGTATTGCGTTCTGATGCGGTGACGGCGTCTCCCGGATCCTTGTAGCGGAAGCGGCGCTGGGCTATTTCGGTTATGACCGGCAAGGCCCGGGTCGAGCGCAGGCGCAGGGCGCCGATTATGCCGAAGACCTGGGACTCGCCTTCCGGCAATCGGAGATATTCCATGAATGCCGCTTCGAGTTGGACGTTGCCGCTTTCGATCCGGTTCAGGGCGGATATGACCGCCCGGCGCACCGGGACTTCCGGGAAGCGCATGAAGAGGTCGAACGCCCATTTGGTGTCCTGCATGGTTAACGGCGGGGTCCGGGCGAGCTCTTCCAGGGCCTCGGCCTTCTTTTCCTTCTCCAGTGATTCTATGAATTGGTCGTGTATGGCGCCGAGGTCTCGCCGCGGCAGCGGCGTCTGCGCCCAGCTCGGGGCGGCCAGCATCAGGGCTAGTAAGAGGGAGCTCATGGTCGGTCTCCTTGGGTGATAAGTCTGCAGGCGGCTTTCAGTTGGCAGACGCGATAGCCGTATGCGTCTACGGCCGAGAGCTTGGGGTCCAGCAAGCCGAGGTCGAACGAGCTGCGGATGAGGCAGACTACGCTGCGCCGGGGAGCTTCGCGGTTGAGCAGATCCAAGACCGCGCGCTGGCCGGGGAAACGCAGGGCTTCGAAACAGAAGAACACCACGCGCGCCGCGGCCCGTACTTTTGGGCGCAGCTGTTCCACGCTCCGGGTTTCTATCGGCGCGCGCAGTATGCGGAATCGTCCCCGGCCCGCGAGGCTGCCGCGCACCGCGGCTTCGGGGCCGCGGGGGCCGCCTTCGAAAGTGAAGCGCTCGCGGACTTCTTTGAAATCCGGGAATAGGACCAAGGTTTCGGTCCGGTCTGGGGGCAGGGGCAGGCTCAGGGCGCCGGCACGCACGGCCCGTACGGCCCGGCGGGACACCTCTTGGGCGAGGCGGGCTCCGGCCTGGGGATCCGGAGCCCGGCCGCGGCGGGGGTATTCCAGCAGGGCGTCGATGCGGCGGCAGGCGTCCCGGAATCCGGCGGCGGGCAGGGCGCCGGCGTCGGCTTCGGCCCGGAATAGGTCCACGGCTTCGCGTTGGGCGATCGGATCGTGCGCGATCATCACGATGTCGTGCCCGGCGCAATAGGCGTCCCAGGCCGCGGGCGGCACTGGGCCGCGCGAAGTCACCGCGCCCATGCAGAGGTCGTCGGAGATGATGGCGCCGCGGAACCCCATGCGCTGCCGGATGAGGCCGTGTACGATGCGGCGCGAGAAGCTGGCCGGCTTGCGGTCGAAAGCCGGGCAGCGTACGTGCGAGGTCATCATGCTGGCCACGCCGGCGCGGCTGGCGGCCGCGAACGGCGCCAGGTGCGTGCGGAAGAACTCGGCTTTGGGCAGGCGGATCGTGGGCAGGGCGATGTGGGCGTCGACCGTGGCCGCGCCTTTGCCCGGGAAGTGCTTGGCGCAAGCCGCGACCCCGTGGTCCTGAAGCCCGCGCGTGAAGGCCGCGCCTAGGCGTCCGACCAAGGCGGCATCGGAGCCGAAGGAGCGTATGCCGATGCCGGGATTGTAGCGGTCCGTGCCTACGTCCACCACCGGGGCGAGGTTCAGGCCTATGCCGAGAGGCGCGAGTTCCAGCGCCATCTGCCGGCCCGTGGCATAGGCCAGCTTGGGGTCGCGGGCTTGGCCTAGGGCCGCGTTGCCCGGAAAAGCGGTCAAGCCGGACGCGAAGCGCAGGACCCAGCCGCCTTCGTGGTCTATGGCGAATATCAGGGGCCGGCCCACTTCTTCGGTCAGGCCGCGGGTAAGGGTGCGCAATTGGCGGGGGTTTGCGATGTTGCGGGCCAGCAGCAGGATGCCGGAAGCGCCGGTCTCCTTGAGCAAGCGCACGGTCTCGCGGGTCGGCCGGGTGCCGTATATTCCGAACATGAATAGGAAGCCCGGGTCGCGGGGCAGGTTTGCGTCCACGGCAGAAACATACCAAATTTGTTATCATGGGCGAAACATGACGGTCACGGAATTCCTGCAGGATTCAGTCCCTTTCCTAAAAGGCATCGGCCGCGAGCAGGCCCATGTCTTGGCCCAGTCCGCCCAGCAGGTCGCTTACAACGACGGCCAGGTCGTGCTGTTCAAGGGCGTGACCGTGGACGGCTTGCATGTGGTGGCTATGGGCAGGGTGGCGGTGTATGTGCCTGCCGGCAAGGGGCAGCCCGCGGTCAAGGTCGCGGACTTGGGTCCGGGCGAGGTGTTCGGAGAGATATCCATCCTGGAGCAGGGTACGGCCGGCGCCACCATAAAGGCCGCGCAAGACGACACTTTGGTCTTCGTCATCCCGCAGGACGCATTCCGCGAGGTCCTGGCCAAGAACCCGGAATTCAATGCCCGCATCTTGGCTTTGATCGCGGCGCGTAAAGAAGCCCGGGCCCAGAAGAAGTAGCGCGGTCTAGCGGTCCTGTCGTTCCAGCCAGCGCAGCAGGGCATCCAGGAAGTTGGGATCCGAGAGCATCTGGGCGCCGTGGCCGGCCCGGGCCGGGAGCAGCGTGACGTTCTTGCCGGCCGCGGCATAGGCGGAAGAGGTCTGCGCGGCATACCCGTCTTGAGGCGAGGCGGCGACTAATGTCGGGAGCTGGGGAGTGGGCGGGGCTAGGCGTACGCCCCGGTAATCCGTGCCTGGGGAGAGCAGGACCAGGCAGCGCGGTCGAGGCTGGGCCCGGGATACCAGGTTGGCGCCGATGGATGCGCCTATGTATATCAGCCGGGAATCCGGGATGCCGCGTTTTTTCAGGAAGGCGGCTGCGGCCTCCACGTCGTTCTGGGCTCGGGGCCATTGCCCCGAGGCGTCGAAACCCGTGAAGTCGGTGCTGTTCGGGGGCCCGGCCAGGCTTTGGCCGTGGCCGCGCAGGTCCAGGGCCAGGGAGCCGATGCCGCGGTCGGCCAGCTCGGACTGCAGGGCCGCCCATTCGTCCCGGCTCGCGGCTACGCCGTGCACCAGGATCGCGACCGGCCGGCCTTTT
>JBAZVY010000002.1:30948-35137 GCA_041660645.1 Elusimicrobiota bacterium
ATATGAGGCTGAGATGCTCCAGCCGTCCGGGGTCCGGAATCGGGCCGCTTCGGGTCCGGCCGCGCGGGCCGGCGCGGTTAAGGAAAATAATGCGGCGGCCAGCATCAGCAGCTCGGACATCTTATCGGCACCTCATGGTGAATTCGTAGCCTGAATTGTAGGCCGAGAAAACCGAATCTTGGATGCGTGCCACGCTGCGCAGGAGTTCTTCGGTCTGATGGCGGAACAGCTTGGTCGTGCCCCAGCCGTTGTCCAGTACGATCTGACGGGCGGCTACGGTGTCCAGGTAAAGGGCGTTGAGCGCGAGCTGGAGCTGCTGAATCTGGCCGAGCACGAGCAGCCCGGCCTGATAGAGTTCCGGATCGGGCAGGGCTTGGGAGGAGGCCATGCGGCTGCGGGCGGTCAGATAATACAGGTTGTTGCGGATCTGATCATTGCCCTTGGTCAAGGTGTCCATGTTGGCGCCGATGGTGTCCAGGCTGGGCCCGGGATCGGGCTGGGTGAAGGCGTAGTTCAGGTTGTCCTGCTGGGCCTTGGCATAGACGTCTATCTGCTGCAGGTTGGCCACCTGTTGGGCGACCTGGGTGGCGATGGCCTTGAGCACGGGCAGGAGTCGGGGGTCGCTCTGTTGTCGGGCCGTGCGGCTGCGGGCCTGCAGCAGGGCGTCGAAAAAATAACTTTCCTGCCAGAGCTGCGGGCCCTCGTTGACCGCGGCTCCGGCCGGAGCCATGGACAATAACAGCACGGCGCAGGACCAGGCTAAGTTGCCGCGTCTCATCGTGTAAAGTATAGTGGATTTTATCGGGCAAGTGTAGTCCGCGGACTGGCAGGATTGACCGATGTCTCGGGCCTATGGTATCCTGAAGCGATGCGCAAAGACGATGTCATGGCGCTCGCCGGGCGCTTGTTCCTGGCGCTCATATTCCTGGCTTCCGCTTTCGGAAAGATCACCAATTTCGAGGCCACGTGCCGTTATATGGATGCGCACGGGGTGATTATGGCGCCTTGGTTCTGCGCCGGAGCCGTATTGGTGGAAGCTTTGGGCGCCATAGCCTTGATCCTGGGATATATGGCGCGCTGGGGTTCGATCCTCTTGTGCGGTTTCCTCGTGGCCGTTACCGGCGTGTTCCATACCGCGCCGGATCAGCGCATCCAACTGCTCAAGAACCTGGCCATAATCGGCGGGCTGCTGCAGGTGGCGGCCTTTGGGGCCGGCTACCTCAGCCTCGACGGCAAGGAGCGGCCCCGATAGGGCCCGCGCTATGACCAAGAAGCCGGGTTATGTGGTCCTCGCGCGCAAGTATCGGCCCCAGACTTTCGCCGATGTGTTGGGCCAGCCGGCCGTGTCGGTCACGCTCTGCAACGCCTTGACCGCCCAGCGCCTGCATCATGCCTATCTGTTCACTGGGCCGCGCGGCGTGGGCAAGACCACCATGGCCCGGATATTGGCCAAGGCCCTGAACTGCGTAAAAGGCCCCACGCCGGAGCCCTGCGGGGAATGCGACCCGTGCCGGGAGATCGCCGCCTCTTCTTGCCTGGACGTCTTGGAGATGGACGCCGCTTCCCACACCGGGGTGGACAACGTGCGCGAAGTCATCATAGACACCGTGGCCTTGGCTCCCAGCCGGGACCGTTATAAGGTGTTCATCATCGATGAGGCGCATATGCTCTCGGGCGCGGCGTTCAATGCCTTGCTGAAGACCTTGGAAGAGCCTCCGGCGCATGTCGTGTTCGTGCTGGCCACGACGGAATCGGCCAAGATCCCAGGCACCATCGCTTCCCGCTGCCAGCGATTCAAGTTCCGGCCCATAGCCGTGGATAGTCTGCATCGGCATCTGACCGGGTTGGCGGCCAAGGAAAAGATAGCCGTGGAGCCGGAGGCCTTGGAATTGCTCGCGCGCAGCGCCGAGGGGTCCTTGCGCGACGCGGTCAGCCTTTTGGACCAGTGCCGATCCTTCACGGATAAGGCGGTAACCGCTGACTTGGTGCGCGAGATGTTCGGGTTTGTGCCCGTGGATATCCTCTTGGGCTTGGCCCGGGCTTTGGCCGGGGGGGATGGCGCGGCCTTGGCCGGTTGGCTGGTCAAGGTTTATGAGGAGGGCGTGGAGCCGTCTCAGCTTTTGAAGGACTTGCGTTCCGGTTTGCAGGGCGTGTATTTGGAAAGGGCGGGCATGTCCGAGCGCGAGGATAAGGTTTGGAGCGAGGCCATGAAGGGGCTCTCGGCGGAGTCCCTGCGGTTCCTCTTGGAGCGCGTGAATAAGACTTTGGAGGATCTCCGTTTCGGCGACATGCCCAGGCTGACCTTGGAATTGGGCCTGTTCGGATGCTTGGAGGCGGCTGGGGATCTGGCGGTCTGGATCAAGCGCTTGGAGGACCTGGAAAAGCGGCTGGCCAGCGCCCAGCCCGCGGCGATGGCTTCGGCTCCGGCCCTGGGGGGCGTTCCGGCTCCCGCGGCAGGGGGCTGGGCGGCGCCCGCGCCTTCGGCGCCGGCCGTGGGCGGGGCTTTGCCGTTGAAGCAGCTGTGGCCGCAGCTGGTGTCTAAGGTGCGGGAGGATAAGCCGTCTTTGGCTGCGGCTTTGGAGTCCTCGCGGCCCTCGGCTATGCCGGATGGGTCTTGGAAGATATTTTGCCGCAGGGCATTCGATATGGATATGGTGAACCGCGGCATGGCCATCATTGAGGCCAAATTGGCCACGCTTTCTTCGATAAAAACCTGCCTGTCCGTGGTCGTGGACGATAGCGGTCTTGGTTCGGATGAGGTCTCGGGCGAAGGCGCCGCGCAGGACAGCGGCCCGGCGCCGGAGGCCGCGCCGTGGCAAGAAGCCAACGAGTCCGAGGGCAAGCCGGCCTCGGGCGCGACTTTGTCGCGCGCGGAGAAGATATTCGGCGGAACCACTCGGTTCATTAAAAAGAAGCCCTCATGAAAGCCTGGGACAGGCTGATCTCTGGCCTGAAGCGCCTTCCGGGGATCGGCCCCAAGCAAGCGGAACGACTGGCGTTGTATCTGCTCCGGGCTCCGGCTGAAGATGTGGATGCTCTCTTGAGCGCTGTGCGCGAGGTCAAATCCAGCATCCGGCCCTGTAATAGGTGTTTCGATTTCACGGACCAGGCTATCTGTCGTTTATGCTCGGATCCGGAGCGGGACCAGCGTCTGCTTTGCGTGGTGGAAGAGCCGCAGGACGTGGCTGCCATAGAGCGCACCCATGGCTATCGGGGCCTGTATCATGTGCTGCATGGGGCTTTGTCCCCGTTGGATGGGATCGGGCCTGAGTTTTTAAAAATCCGGGAATTGTTGGAGAGAGTCAGGGGTAGTGATGGCGTGATATCTGAGGTCATTTTGGCCACAGACCCGGATACAGAGGGTGAAGCTACCGCCATATATATCTCTCAATTGTTGAAATCATATCTAAATATAAGGATAAGTAGGATAGCGCACGGAGTGCCATTGGGTGGGGATTTGGATTATATAGATGAAAGGACCCTTTCCCATGCCATGTCCGGGCGTACGGAATTTTGATTATAAAGCATGTTATGGAGGCATCATGAATAAAATCAGTGTCCTGATTTTGATGGCTATGTCAGTATCGGTCGCGGTCAGGGCCCAGGCCCCGGCTGGGGCTGAACCGGCCGCGGCTGCGCCTGCGGCTTCGTCCGCGGAGGCCGCTGCGAAGCCGGAATCGGATGTCCCGGCTGCGCCAGCCCAGGCCGAACCTAAGGCCGAGCCTAAGCCCCAGGAATCTAAGGCTGAGCCCAATGAGGAAATCGGAGCGGAAAAGAAGGCTGAGACTAAACCTGAGACTAAACCTGAGGTCAAGCCTGAGGTCAAGCCGGAAGAGCCCAAGGCCGCGGTCCAACCTGCTAAAAAGACGGTCAAGTCCGCGACCCCGGAGGAGATCCAGTCTGGTGAGTTCCAGGCCTTGAAGGCCGGGGCTGAGGATAAGAATTCGGACTTGCGCGCCGCGGCTTTAGAGGACCTGCGCGTATTCGCCATGCAGCATGAGCAGTCCGAGACCGCTCCGGAAGCTTGGGCTATATTGGCCAAGCAGGAAGAGTATCGCCCGGCCATGGTGGATTGGCTGCATCTGATCTATGAGTATCCGCAGTCCAAGTTCGCGCAGAAAGCCAAGTCCGAGTATTTGGACTTGGTCAATAGGAAGATGCGCAGCAAGCTCTAGCCGGGGATGTCCGG
>JBAZVY010000003.1:0-30643 GCA_041660645.1 Elusimicrobiota bacterium
CGCCCCAAACGCGGCGACATAGTCTGGCTATCCTTTACACCGCAAGCCGGACACGAACAAACCGGCCACCGACCAGCGCTCGCCCTATCGCCGGAAGCATACAACCACAAGGTAGGACTAGCCATATTCTGCCCCATCACCACCCAGGTCAAAGGCTACCCCTTCGAAGTCCAGATCCCCGCCGGCTTAAAAACCTCCGGCGTCGTCCTGGCAGACCAAGTCAAAAGCCTGGATTGGCAGGCCCGAAGCGCCCAGTTCTGCTGCAAGATACCAGAAGCGACCGTGGCCCAAGTACTGCAAAAGCTCGAAGTCTTATTAAGTCCGTGACGTAAAAAAGCCCCAGCTCAAGGCCGCGCCACCAACTCCCAAAACAAAATCCAGGGACACAGCACTCATTTATTCAAAAATCAGTGTTGTGTCCCCGGATTCCCAACGGAACTATTCCCGCATGCCAATCGTATATGTAGTGCATGAATATCAGCCTAGCCGTCCGCCAATCGATTTACATCCTTCGTGGCCAGCGGATCATGCTCAGCACGGATCTCGCTGAACTCTACGGAGTCCCCCCCAGGGCGTTGATCCAGGCAGTCAAACGGAATTCCGAGAGATTCCCGCAGGACTTCATGTTTCAGCTCACTATCGCCGAAGCCGACCGTTCAAGGTCACAGATTGTGACCTTGAAGAGAGGCCAAAACATCAAACACCCCCCTTACGCCTTCACCGAACAAGGCGTCGCCATGCTCTCCAGCGTTCTCCGGAGCCAGCGGGCTATACAGGTCAACATCGCCATCATGCGGACCTTCGTGGCGTTAAGGGGGCTGTTGTCCCTGCGCAAGGACTTATCATTCAAATTAGCGCGACTAGAAAAAAGGATCGAAGGCCACGACACGGAGATACAGAACATATTCGAGGCCCTTCGAGAACTAATGACTGCGCCAGCGGAGCCCAGACGGCGCATAGGATTCCAAGCGCCAAAGAATAGCTGATACCGTCCAACCCCCGCTCACCCCCGCGCCACCAACTCCCCCAACCGCCGCGCCTTAGCCCGCTCCGACGCCGTAAGCACATACTTCTCCGTCATCCCGGACAACCCAATAGACATCTTCCCCACCGGCTTCGCACCCAAAGTCTCGGCAAACATCTTCAACGCCTTCATCGCCCCAGGCGTAAACACCCGCGCAAACAACGCCGGCGCAGCGCTGGCCGAGATCAAAACCGCCTTTTTCTTCCTGTCCTTCACCCGCATCGTAGGCGCACCCTGGCTCCAAGGCCAATAAGCATACCCCACCAACCGCTCCAAAAACCGCCTCGCCACAGCCGTGATATTGTAAAAATTCATGGGCGCGCCCAAGATCAGCCCGTCGGCCGCGTCCACCGCATCCAGCATCGCCCCCATATCGTCCTTCAACACGCACTCCCCGCGCTTATCGCCGGGCTTCTGCGTGCAGGCGCGGCAGTTCGTGCAAAACTCCACATGCTTATCCATCAAAAAGAACTCCGTCACCTCGGCCCCGGCCGCGCGCGCAGCGCTAGCCGCCTCGGCCAAAGCCTGCGACACCGCCCCCGCCCTTCTATAGCTCCCGTTGATAAGCGCTACCCTCATATCGCGCACCTCCAATATGCCTAGATTGTCCCAAATTTGATACCTTGCATACGTCAACTAGGAGGCAGGTCATGAGCATGTTAAAAGAATTCCGGGAATTCGCCATGAAGGGCAATGTCGTGGATATGGCCGTAGGCGTCATACTAGGCGGAGCCTTCGGCAAGGTGGTCAGCTCCGCGGTCAACGACATACTCATGCCCCCCGTAGGCCGGCTCATGGGCGGAGTCAATTTCTCAGACCTCTTCGTAAGCCTAGATTTCGGCCGGTCCACCCCCGTGGCCTCTTTAGCCCAGGCCAAGGCCGCAGGCATAGCCGTCATAGCCTACGGGCAGTTCCTAAATACCATAATCGACTTCACCATCGTAGCCGCCTGCATGTTCTTGATCATACGCGCTATGAACGCGCTCAAACGGCCCGAACCCGTTCCGGCCGGGCCCGCGACCAAGGAATGCCCCCAGTGCCTCTCAGCCATACCCCTAAAAGCCACTCGTTGCGCGCACTGCACCAGCCAGCTCGGCTAAGCGCCTAGGCCCCTGGGGCCCAGACGGCTAGGACTTTTGCTTCTGGTGGTTTTTGCCTTATCTCAGCATACTTATATCATGACCGCGAGATTACTGCTCGCCTTGATATTAGCGCTCCCTTTCCAGACCGCTTGGGGCGCCAATCTTACCAGCGCCCGCCTCCGCCGCATCCCCGCAGTCATACTTGCTTTAGCTCCGGCCCCGGTACGGACCCTCCAGCTTCCCCCAACCCTGACCCCCACCGCGCTCACCCCCAAACCCTCCCTCGCGATTCCCTCGGCCATACCGATGGCCGCACCCCAAGCCGCGCAGGCCGCAGAGCAGGTCCAGGCCATAGCATCATTAAGCCCCGCCCAGGACGCCCAGGCTCAAGAATCCGGCTCTGCCGCGGTCGGCGCGATCTTTGATGGGAACAGCTTCAACACCGAAGGCATCCGCCGCCACGGCAGCCGGCTGACCCTAGACGGCCGCGAGCTCCAATTCCTAGGCCGCGGAGATTTCGGCGCGGTCTACGTGCACCCCCGCAATGCGGATGCGGTGATAAAACTGGTAGCGCCCTCGGTCACGGCCCGGATCTCGGTGCCTACTTTCCAGCGCGAACTGGTTCGGGAAGACGGCGACGTGGGCCGGCTCCTGGCCCAAGCCGGGGCCGGACCGCGGGTCCACGGCGCAGTCTCCATCCCTGGAAACCCGGGCCGATTGCGCGCCTGGTTCTGGGGACTGCTCAATAAGACCGCCCAGGACACCCAGCGCCCGGCCCTGGTCAAGGAACGCGTGCACGGCGAGAGCGTCTTAGACCTCATCCGCGGCCAGCGCTTCGCCCGATCCGATTACGACCTTATCCAAGAGATGTTTCAGCGCATGGCCCAGGCCCGGGTCCAGGTTTCGGACCTGCGCACGGCCAACATCATGATCGGCCGCACCGCCTCCCAGCCGCAGCGCCGCGCCTATATCGTAGACGGCGGCGAACTCCTGCCCCTGGCGGAGCAGGCCAGCGCGGCCCAGATCTATGAATCCATAAAGCACCAACGCACCATGCCCCCGGGCCAGACCCCGAGGCTGGGCGACGCGCCCATCTCCCTGCCGCCTTTCGATGACATCCTCCGGGCCGGATTGCCTATTACGGAAAGATAAGCTAGACTCCGAGGACAATCGCCGGCCGCAACATGCTAGATACCGCGAAGGTCCCGCCCCAGTTTCTAAAACTGTTCGAAGCCGCGCAAGAGCAGGTCGCCTCCTATTTCGAGGACCGCCGCTTCGACCCCACCCACGGCAGCATAACCATAGCCGGAGAACGCTATATCCTGGTCCGGGCCAATTCCATGTCCGTGGGCTTCTTCGACGCCATCCGGGAGATGTACAAGGAATCCGGCCAGGCGCAAGCCACGGCCATGGCCCGCCAATTCCTATACGACCTAGCCCACTCCCTAGGCATGCAGGACGCGCGCAACTTCCACCGCAAGATGGGGCTGCAAGACCCCGTGGCCAAGCTCTCCGCCGGGCCCATCCATTTCGCGCATTCCGGCTGGGCTTTCGTGGACATCTCTCCGGAGTCCCGGCCTACCCCGGATAAGGATTTTTTCCTTTTGTACGACCACCCTTATTCGTTCGAATCCGACTCCTGGCTGAAAGCCGCGCGCCGTTCGGAATCCCCGGCCTGCATCATGAACTCCGGTTATTCCGCGGGCTGGTGCGAAGCCAGCTTCGGGGTCCCCTTGGTCGCCGCGGAGATAATGTGCAAAGCGCACGGCGACGAGGCCTGCCGCTTCATCATGGCCCACCCCGACCATATCGCGGAGCACCTCCAACGCCACGCGGCCGCGCACCCCGGGATCTCGCCCAAACTGGCGTACCAGATACCCGGCTTGTTCCACCGCAAAGACCTGGAAGAACTCATGTCCCAGGAGCGCGACCGGGCCCAGCAATACCTGGACGTGGCGCGCGTGATCATGCTGGCCCTGGACCAACACGGCCAGGTCACGCTCATAAACCGGAAAGGCTGCGAGGTCCTAGGCTACAGCGAGGACGAGGTATTGGGCAAGGATTGGGTGGATAACTTCATCCCCCCCCGGTCCCGGGACAAAATCCGCGAGCTCGCCCAGCAGATAATATCCGGGGAAACCATATACAAAGAACGCCACGAGAACCCGATCCTGACCAAAAACGGCCAAGAACGCATCATCGAATGGCACAATTCCCAGATCCGCGACGCTGCCGGCGGCATCGCCGGGACCATAAGCTCCGGCCTGGACGTGACCGAGCGCCGCCTGGCGGAGGACAAGCTGCGCGAGAGCGAACTCCGCTTCCGCCAAGTGCTGGACGCGGCCAACGACTGGATCTGGGAAGTGGACGAAAACGGGACTTATACCTTCGTCAGCCCGCGGGTGCGCGACATCCTAGGCTACGAACCCCAAGAACTCATAGGCAAGACCCCGTTCGATTTCATGACCCAGCCGGAAGCCGAGCGCGTGTCGGCCGCATTCAAAGACATAGCCGCGGCCCGCAAACCTTTCCGGGGCTTGGAAAACGTGAACATCCACAAGGACGGCCATGAAGTGGTGCTGGAGACCAACGGCTTGCCTATCATCGACGCGGCAGGCCGATTCCAGGGCTATCGCGGCCTGGACCGGGACATCACGGAGCGCCGCAATTCCGATATCTCCCTGCGCCTGAGCCGGGAACAACTGCTCCAAGCCCAGAAACTCGAGGCCGTGGGCCGCCTGGCCAGCGGCGTAGCCCATGACTTCAACAACATCATGACCGCGGTGGTCGCTTACAGCGATTTCCTGATCAAGGCCATACCGGCCGGAGACCCCCGCCGGGAAGACGCGGAAGAGATCAAGAAAGCCGCGGGCAAAGCCACGGCCCTGACCCAACAGCTCCTGGCCGTGAGCCGGAAGCAAGTCTTCAAAACCAAGATCCTGAACCTGAACGCGGTCATAGCCGATGTGGAGAAACTCCTGCGCCGCACCCTGGGCGAAGAGATCCAGCTCTCCACGGTGCTGGACTCGAAATTGGGCGCCATAAAAGCCGACCCCGCCCAGCTCGGGCAGGTGCTGCTGAACCTGGCCGTGAACTCCCGCGACGCCATATCCGATGCCGGCCGGATCTTCATAACCACCTCGAACATGGACATCTCGGAACCCGCGCTCCATCGGCATTTCACCCTGCCCCCGGGCAAATACGCGCTGTTGTCGTTCAGCGACAACGGCTGCGGCATGACCGAAGATACCAAATCCCATCTTTTCGAGCCTTTTTTCACCACCAAGGATAAGGGCAAGGGCACCGGACTCGGCCTGCCCACGGTATTCGGGATAGTCACCCAAAGCCAAGGCTACATATCCGTATACAGCATGGTCGGACACGGCACCACGGTCAAGATATATTTCCCTCGGGTGGACGCACTGGCGGCGCCTATGCCCGTCCATGAACCCAGCCACGCCGAGTTCAAGGGCTCGGAGACCATCCTATTGGTGGAAGACGACATCTCCGTCCGGATGGTAGCCCGGCGCATACTCGGCAACTGCGGCTACAGCGTGCTGGAAGCGGGTTCCGGTGAAGAGGCTTTACGGGTATCCGCCGCCCATCCCGGCTGCATCCACCTCATGGTCACCGATGTGATCATGCCGGTAATGAACGGACTGCAGCTGGCCAAGGACATCCAGCCCAAACGCCCGGACATGCGCATATTGTTCATGTCCGGCTACACTGACGAGCTGCTCTCCAGCAAGGGGCTCTCGCCCAAGGACTTCAATTTCATCCAAAAACCGTTCGCGCCCAAGGACCTGGCGCGCAAGATCCGAGAACTGCTGGACCCCAAGCCGGCTCAGTGACGCAGGACCAGGGTCCGGATATCCGATAGCTCTTCCATGGCCCAGCGCACGCCTTCGCGGCCTAGGCCGGAATCCTTGACCCCGCCGTAGGGCATGGCGTCGCAGCGGAAGGTGGGAACATCGTCGACTATGACGCCGCCCACCGGCAGTTCCTCCCAGAAGCGCAGGATCACGCCCATATCCCGGGTGAATATCCCGGCCTGCAGTCCGTAGCGGCTGTCGGCTATGGCCCGGAGCGCCTGCTCCGCGGAGTCCACCGCCGAGATGCAGGCCACGGGGCCGAACGCCTCTTCGCAGTTCACCCGGCAGCCGGCCGGCGCATCCTCGATCAAGATCGGAGGCATAAGGTCGCCCGCGCGGCTGCCGCCGCACAAAAGCTTGCCGCCCGCGGCTTCGGCCTCCCGCACCCAGGCCTCCACCCGCTCGGCTGCGGCCTCGGTTATCAGCGGCCCCACGACCGTGGCGCCATCCATCGGCCCGCCGACCCGCAGCTTAGCGATCTCGGCCAGCAGCTTGTCCCGGAATGCGCGGTACACGCTCCGCGCCGCGTAGATGCGCTGCACGGATATGCAGACCTGGCCCGAATAGCAATACGCGCCCCAGGCGCAGCGGGCCGCGGCCCGGTCCAGATCCGCGTCCTCGCCCACGAACACGCCGGCGTTGCCGCCCAGCTCCAGCAGCACCGACTTGCGCCCGGCCAAGGACTTGATCCGCCAGCCCACGGCCGGGCTCCCGGTGAACGAGACCACCGCAAACCGCTCGTCCTGGACCAGGGCCTCGGCCTCGGCGCCGGACAGATCGGCCACGGCCGCGGCCTCGGCCGGCCAACCCGCCGCCAGGACCAAGCGCAGCAGCTCCGCCGCGGTCTTCCGGGCGCAGGACGCGGGCTTGAGCACGAATGGCGCGCCCACGGCCATGGCCGGGGCCACCTTGTGCGCCGCCAGATTGAGCGGAAAATTGAACGGCGAGATCAGCAGGGCCGGACCTTTGGGGAAACGCCGGGTCAAAGCCAGGCGGCCCTCACTGCCGGGCTCCAGGTCCAAGGGCTGGACCTCGCCTCCGAAGCGCAAGGCTTCCCCCGCGGCCCAACGGAAGGTGAAGGCGGCTCGCGCCGCCTCCCGGCGCGCGTCCGAGATGGGCTTGCGGACTTCCTCGGCTATGATCCGGGCCAAGACTTCGGTCTGGCCGCTTATGCCCTCGGAGACGCGGGTCAGGATCGCCGCGCGCTCGTGCGCCGGCATTTTCGCGACCCGTCCCGCGGACGCGGCGACGCGGCCGACGAGATCCGTTTTCGACTCTCCGCCCGACCCGTTATCTCGAACCATCCCAGCCATTTTTGGATCCCCCTGAAATCGCGCGCCAGATGATCCGGCCGCGCCCGGACCAAGGACCGCCACGAGGCGAATCCCGTGCCCACCGCGACCGTGCGATATCCGGCCCGCCGGCCCGCGTCCACGTCGTGAGGCGTGTCCCCGATGACGAACACATCGCGCGGCCGGATGGCCGAGCCGCAGAACCTACGGGCCCGCCGCACCGCCTGGCGCAGCAGGATGTAACGGTGCAGGCTGTCGGAACCGAACCCGCCGAAACGGAAATAACCGCCCAACCCGGAAGGCGCCAGCTTGATATGCGCCCCGCGCTCCATATTGCCGGTACCCAAGCCCAGAAGCACTTCCGGCTCCCGATGCAGGCGGCGGATCAAGGCGCGTATGCCGGCCGGTAAAACGTACTCGGCCTGCCGGCACGCCCGCCGCACGTAGCGCGGCAAGAGCTTGATATATTCCTGGTGCAGGCGCTCCACGGCCGCGGCCGCAGGCCGGCGTCCGGTGGCCAGCTTATAAGCCTGAGCGAAATTCCAAAGGTCCGTGCGCCCGGCCAAGCTGAACTCGCTGCAGACCTCGGCCTTGCCGTAAAGCCGGCGCGCGGCATGGTTGAGGGCCTTGCGGCCCGCCCCGCCCGCCCGGACCAAGGTCCCGTCTATATCGAAGAGCAGGACTTTCACGGGCAGCTTCTACTTGTCGAGGGCGTTGAGTATGAAGTTGACGAAAAGATCGTCAAGCATGAGCATGAGCGTGCAATCCGCGGCCAGCTCCTGCGAGGAAAGATGGATATAGGCTCCGAACACCTTGCCCATGTTGGAAAAATCCCCGAACGCCGCCTTGATCATATCCGCCTTAGCGCCCCGGACCGGCTTAGGCGCGGACAGGATGAAGGCCATGCCACAGCGGTCGGCCAAGGACCCGGCCACCGCATTGATCACGATGTTGGCGATCTCGCAGATGGCGACTTCCTGCATATCCGGGGTAGCCTGCAAGCCCTTGCTGCCGGATATGAAGGATTTAGTTATGAGTTCGGCGCTGCGCGAATTAAAGAAGGCCAAGAACACCCGGCCCGAGGATTGGCAGAAGGCTCCGAAATAGTATTGGCTGGGATGCCCCTTCTCTATATAGTCGTCCGCCTTGACGAAAGCCTTCATGGACGTGGTGCGCAACTGCCAATCGGTCTTGGATATGGCGGCCAGTTTAGAAGTGCAGCTGTCTACGCCCTGCTCAACTAGTTGGAGGATGGTTTTCTGGTCTTGTGGGTTTATTTCCATGGGTGGCTATGCGCTCCAGACAGGATTTCAAGGCTTCCAATTCTATGGGTTTGGCTATGATGTCGAAGGCGCCCGATGCGATGAGCTGATCCCGCAGGCGCTTCTGGCAATTGGCTGAGACCACGAACACGCTGGCCTGGGGATCGGCCTGGCGCAGGGCTTTCAGGATCACCAGCCCGTCATCCTGGGCCAAGGACAGATCCAGACTCACCGCGTCCGGACGATGCTTCTGATATTGCTCCAAGGCGGACTGCAGGGTATCGGCTTCCGCTACTACCTGATGCCCCAGCATGCCCAACATCTCCTTGAGCATGGCCCGAGTTATGATATTGTCTTCGACCACCAATAGCCGTAGATTCATATCTGCATTATACATCACCCGGCGGGTTCATAGTCTACAGTCATGTCGGGAATGGACCAAGACTCCATGCTTCATGGTCCAAGCCGTATCCGCCGCCCCGAAATAATATGGAAGCTCCCGGTAATCCTCGGCCTCGTAGCAGACCAGGTCGGCCCGGCGTCCGGGCTCCAGGCAGCCGTGGCTGCGGCCCAAGCCCATGGCCCAAGCCCCGTTTATGGTGGCGGCGACCAAGGCTTCCTCCGGAGTCATCTTCATCTGGGTGCAGGCCACGGACATCACCATGCGCAGGTCCCAGCAAGGACAGGTCCCGGGATTGAAATCCGTGGCCAGGGCCACGGCCGCGCCCGAATCTATCATGCGCCGGGCCGGGGGATAAGGCTTGGCCAGGAAATAATTGGAGCCCGGCACCAGGCAGGCCACGGTGTCGGAGCCGGCCAATAAAGCCAGGTCCGCGTCGTCTACGCAGTCCAGATGGTCCGCGGACAGGGACTTGGCCTGCACCGCGGCGGCTAAGGAGCCGCTGCGCGAAAGCTGTTCGGCGTGGATCTTGCACTTGAGCCCGGCCCGGGCCCCGGCCGCGAACACCTGCCGGGATTCCTCCACCGTGAAGAAGCCGCTCTCGCAGAACACATCCACGGCCTCGGCCAGCCCTTCCGCCGCCACGGCCGGAATCATCTCCTCGCACACCCGCCGCAGATAGCCGGCCCGATCATGCTGCATCTCCGCAGGCAGGGCATGCGCGCCCAGAAAAGTGGCATGCATCTCCAAGGGGCCGTCCGCGGCCACGTCCCGGATGGCGCGCAGCATCTTGAGTTCCGAGTCCAGGTCCAGGCCATAGCCGGACTTGGCCTCTATCGTGGTGGTGCCGCACTCCAGGAACTTGGCGGCCCGGGCCCGCAGCCCGGCCTTGAGCTCGGCTAAAGTCGCCCGGCGCACGCCCTCCACCGTGGACAGGATGCCCCCGCCCGCAGCCGCGATCTGGGCATAGGTCTGCCCCTTCAGGCGCGACTCGAAATCCTTCAGGCGCGGCGCCGCGAACACGGGATGGGTATGGCTGTCCACGAACCCGGGCAACACCACCCGGCCCCGCATGTCCAAGATGCGCGCGGTCCCGGCCAATTCGTGGCGTTGGACCAAGTCCCGCAGGCCGGCCGCCACGATCCGCCCCTGATCCGTGAGCACGGCCCCATCGGGGATCAAGCCCACCGAACCCATCTCCGCGCCATGCCGCGGCCGGTCCGGCCCGGTCATGGTGAGCAGCTGCGAGATGTTTACCAGGAGATGGCGCATGGTCTAGCGGAAATTCTTAAACTGCACGTCCACCCCGAAGCTGCCCCCGCGCATCAGGTTCATGGCCGCCTGCAGCTCGTCCTTGGAGCGGCTGGCGACCCGCACCTGCTCGCTCTGGATGGAGGCGTTGACTTTGAGCTTGGCGGCCTTAAGCGCGGCCACGATCTCCTTGGCCTTGTCCGTGGGTATGCCGTCCTGGATGGCGACTTCCATGCGCGCGGTCTGGCCCAAAGCGGTCTCGATCTTGCCCTTGGTGAAGTTCTTGAGGGGCAGGCCGCGCTTGGCCATGCGGGTATAGAGCACGTCCAGGGCGTTGTCGATCTTCATCTCGTCGGAGGCGCGCACGGTGATCTTCTTGGCCTTGGGATCGAGCTCTATGGAGGCGTTGGCGTTCTTGAAGTCGAAGCGATTGGCGATCTCCTTCATCGCCACCTGCACCGACTCCGAGACCAGATTGAGGTCCACTTCACTTACCGCGTCGAATGAAAAATCTTGAGCCATGACTTCCTCCTTAACTAGGTATCTTGATCTTATGCTTGCGGGCCGCGGCCTGGGCCTCGGGATAGCCCGCGTCCGCATGCCGGGCCACGCCGATGCCGGGGTCGTTGGTAAGCACGCGCTCCAGCCGCGTGCCCATGGCCTTGGTGCCGTCGGCCACCGTGACTTGGCCGGCATGCAGGGAATACCCCATGCCCACCCCGCCGCCATGATGAAAGCTCACCCAGGACGCGCCCGAAGCCGTGTTGAGCAGGGCGTTTAAGATGGGCCAATCCGCCACCGCGTCCGAGCCGTCCTTCATGGCCTCGGTCTCGCGAAACGGGCTGGCCACGGAACCGCAGTCCAAGTGGTCCCGGCCGATCACGACCGGCGCCTTGAGCTTGCCCTTGGCCACCATATGGTTGATGCGCAGGCCCATCTCGGCCCGGTCGCCCTGGCCCAGCCAGCAGATGCGCGCGGGCAGGCCCTGGAAAGCCACCCGTTCCTGGGCCAGACGGATCCAACGCGCCAAGCCTTCATCCTTGGGGAAGAGCTCCAACGCGGCCCGATCCGTGGCCGCGATATCCGCGGGGTCGCCGGAAAGCGCGGCCCAGCGGAAAGGCCCTTTGCCTTGGCAGAACAGGGGGCGGATGAATTCGGGCACGAAGCCCGGGATGTCGTAAGCGTCCTTGACCCCTTCCTGGAAGGCCATAGTGCGGATGTTGTTGCCGTAATCGAAAGTCACGGCGCCCTGGCGCTTGAGCTCCAGCATGCCGCGCACGTGCACGGCCATGGAAGCCATGGCCCGGCGCACGTATTCCTTGGGATCCCGTGCGCGCAGCCCGGCCGCATCCTCCAAGCTCAGGCCTTGAGGCACGTAGCCGGTGAGCGGATCATGCGCCGAGGTCTGGTCCGTGAGTATGTCCAGCGCGACCCGGCGCCGGGCCAACTCCGGGATGATGTCAGCGGCATTGCCCAGCAGGCCCACGGACAGGGCCTGGCCCTGGGCCTTGGCCTTCAGAACCCGGCGCAGGGCCGCGTCCAAGTCCGTTTCCATGCAGTCCAAATAGCGGGTGCGCAGGCGCATCTCTATGCGCTTGGGGTCCACTTCCACCACCAGGCAGGCGGCCCCGTTCATGGTCGCGGCCAGGGGCTGGGCCCCGCCCATGCCGCCCAGGCCCGCGGTCACCGCCAACCGGCCCTTCAGGCTGCCGTGGAAATGCCGGCGCGCCGCTTCCGCGAAAGTCTCGTAGGTACCCTGCACGATGCCTTGGGTTCCGATGTATATCCAGGACCCGGCCGTCATCTGGCCGTACATCATCAGGCCTTTCTTCTCGAGTTCGTCGAACACCTCCCAAGTGGCCCAGCGGCCCACCAGATTGGAATTGGCGATGAGCACGCGGGGCGCGTATTCGTGGGTCCGGAACACGGCCACGGGCTTGCCCGACTGCACCAGCAAGGTCTCGTCGTCGGCCAAGGCCTTAAGGCTGCGCACTATGGCGTGGAAGCTGTTCCAATCCCGGGCCGCCCGGCCGCGTCCGCCGTAGACCACCAGGTCCTGGGGCCGTTCCGCCACCTCGGGATCGAGGTTATTCATGAGCATGCGCATGGCCGCTTCCTGCTGCCAGCCCCGGCAGGAAAGACGGGTGCCGCGCGGAGCGCGCACGATCGGTATGGGAGAAGACGCCGCGTTCTTAGCAGTGATCCGGGTCATGAGGCCGTCACCTCCGAGAAATATCCGGACAACACCAGATCCCGGACCGCCTCGATCCGGGGGCCGTGCACCTCATCGCCGGCCGAAGCCGCGACCCGGGCCCGCAACCGGGCCAAGCCCTGCTCCACCCCCTTACCCGCGCGCAAGGGGCGGTGCACCTCCACGCCTTGAGCCGCGCACAACAGTTCCACGGCCACGATCGTGGCGCAATTGGCCGTGATGCGCCGCAGCTTCAAGGCCGCGCCCATGCCCATGCTCACGAAATCCTCCTTATTGGCCGAGGTCGGGATGGAATCGGAAGAAGCGGGATGGGCCAGGACCTTGTTCTCCGAGGCCAGGGCCGCGGCCGTGACCTGGGGGATCATCCAGCCTGACTCCAAGCCCGGATTGCGGGCCAAGAACGGCGCCAGCCGGGGCGAGGTTCCGGATACGAGCTGGGAGATGCGCCGCTCGGACATGTTGCCCAACGCGGTCAGGGCCATGCCCGCGCTGTCCCAAGCGAAACTCAAGGCCATGCCGTGGAAATTGCCGCCGGATATCACCCGTCCGCCCACCACCAAAGGGTTATCCGTGGCGCTCATGAATTCGATCTCCACGGTCTGCCGAGAATGTTCCAGGCAGTCCCATACCGCCCCGTGCACCTGCGGCATGCAGCGCAGGCTGTAAGGATCCTGGACGCGGAGGTCATCCTTGATATGCGAAGCGCGCAAGGCGCTGTTCTCAAGCAAGCTCCGGAGCTGGCGCGCGGCGCGCACCTGCCCGGGATGAGGCTTGAGCGCGTGGATGCCGGAGGCGAACGGAGACGGCGTGCCGGTCATGGCTTCCAGGCTCATGGCTCCAGCCAACTGCGCGGCCGCCCAGACCCGCAGGGCTCGGACCAGGGCCAACCCGCCCACGGCCTGCATGGCTTGCGTGCCATTGAGCAGAGACAGGCCTTCCTTGGCCTCCAGACTCAGGGGCTTCACGCCGCTGCGGCGCAGCACCGCGGCCGCGGTCATCAAGCGGCCCCGGAACAGGGCCCGGCCTTCGCCCAGAAGGAGCAAGGCCATATGGGCCTGGGGCGCCAGGTCGCCGCTGGCCCCCACCGAACCTTGGCTGGGGATCAGGGGCGCGGCTCCGGCATTGAGCAGCCTGGCCATGGTCTCCACCAGCACGGGCCGGGCGCCGGAAGAAGCGCGGGACAGTTCATTGGCGCGTAAAAACATTATGGCCCGGGCCTCCTCCGGAGGCAAGGGCTCGCCCACTCCACAGGCGTGGCTCAGGACCAGGTTGCGCTGCAGCTGCTTGAGCGCGTCCGGAGACACCCTCCGGGAGGCCAGCTCGCCGAATCCGGTGTTTACGCCGTATATCGTGCCGCCGGCGGAGGTCGCGCCCAAAAGCACGCGCCGGCAAGCCTGCATGCGGCGGCGCGTCGCCAGGGTCGCGCGCAGCCGGACCCCGTCCAAGGCCACGGCCGCCAGATCGGACAGGCCGGTGCGGCCGCCCAAGATGAAAGCCCGAGTCTTCATATCTATCTCCACTGCCGGCGTCAAGAGCCGGCGAAGCCGTAATACACCCAGCGGGCGGCCAGTCCGCAGACCCCGCCCACGATCGAACCAAAACCAAAACTGAACCAGGACAGGTCCAGCCAACGCCGGGAGCGGAGCATATACATGAACCCCAGCCACAGCGGAGCCAGGCCCAGCCAGGCATGGCCGGGCATAAGGAAAGTCAGGGCCAGGACCAACCGCTCCACCATGCCCAAGTATTTCTCATCCCCCCCCGGAAAGGATCCGCCATGCAGGTCCTTCTCTAAAAAATACATGCCCACCGTGGCCGTATGGGTCACGAGCACGGCCAGACAGCCCAGCACCGGCCATTTCTCGGGCAACCAAGGCTGGCCGGAGCCGATTAAGCCCAAAGGCACGATGGC
Organism: Elusimicrobiota bacterium; assembly: GCA_041660645.1. Classification (GTDB taxonomy): domain Bacteria; phylum Elusimicrobiota; class Elusimicrobia; order UBA1565; family UBA9628; genus UBA9628. The sequence goes on from JBAZVY010000003.1 coordinate 14,308, forward strand.
GAATATGACGGCCACATGGATGATCTGATCCCATATGAAATACAGGGTGTTGTCCGGGGTCTTGTACTTGAAGATGGTCATGACCCGCCACTCGTCCTCGATGAAATGCGCCGCGAACAAAAGCAGCACGCACAGCCAGCCGTTCATGCGCAGGGCGCTGGTGTCCACCCAATAAGCGGACAAGGATCCCCAGGTCAGCAGCACGTAGCAGAGCGGATGCAAGGCGCAGTGCACGAGCATGCCGAAAAGACTGCTGCGCTTCCAGCGATTGATGAAATTCGCCTGAAGCGTGAAATCGGCCAGCAGATGGCCGAACAGCAGTCGCCAGAATATATCCATTACTTGGCGGTGAGCTTGATGACGCCGTCCCAATCCTCGGGCGGCGGTATGGCGCTGTAATCACGGGACACGTTGACGTAGAAGTTCGCCGGGCCGTCCTTGGGGAAGATCTTGAGCACGCCTTCGAAATCCACGACCGCCCGCTCGAACTCCCGCTGGGCAAAATGCGCCATGCCCTGCTCATAGAGGGGCAGCGCCTGACGCCATTGCGCGGAAAGCTCGCCCTTGCGGGCCAAAAGCTCATATACCTTTATGGGGATGGCCTTGCCCACCACCAGGACCCGGCCCAACTCCCGGGCCTCGGCCACGGAGCGGCCGCCCTCATAGACCGCCTCGCTGACCATGATCCGGGAACCGAAGAACTTATTGGCCCCCTCCAAACGCGAGGCCAGATTCACTTCGTCGCCGATGACCGTATAAGCCAGCTTCCTTTCGGATCCGGTCAGGCCCACGGTCATATCCCCGGAGTTGAGCCCGATGCGGATGGCCGGGACCTCGGACAGGTTGGGATCCAGGTCCTTATTGAGTTCGGCCATCTTCTCCTGGCACTCCACCGCGGCCCGGCAAGCATGGGCCCGATGCTCGGCGTCGTCCAGCGGCGCGTTCCAGAAAGCCATGACGCAGTCCCCGATGTACTTGTCTATGGTGCCCTTATGCGCCTGGATCACCGCGCTCAAGGCGGACAGGTACTTATTCAAGAACAGTATCAAGGACTCCGGCGGCATCTTCTCGGAGATGGTGGTGAAGTGCGCGATATCCAAGAACAGCACGGTCATGTTGCGCTTCTCCCCGCCGAGCTTGACCAGGCTGGGGTCCTGCACCAATTTCTCCACCACGTCCGGAGACACGAACTGGCCGAAAGTCTGCTTGATGAATTTCTTCTCCGCGCCCTCGGTCAGCACCCGATGCACGTTCTGGACCAGGAAGGATAGGAATAGGGCCACCAATGGGGATATGAGATCAGTACGTATCCCCTGGGCGAAGCGCCAATACGTAAACACCAGCCAGAACACCATGACTCCGGCCACGGCCGCGTTGCCCACCACCGGCGGGACCCGCCGCAGCACCATGGGCAGCCAGATCATGAAGACCAGGATCAGCAGGATATAGAGCCGGGGCGTCGCCCGCAAGAAATCCCCATGTATGAGGTTGTCTATGTGGTTGGCGTGGTATTCCACTCCCGGAGCCGCCGGGTTGAAGGGGCTGGGATAATGGTCGAAATAGCCCAAGGCCGTGGAGCCCACGATGACGATGCCGCCCTGCAGCGCCGCGCGCTGCTCGGGCGTGAGCTCTCCGCTGAGTATGTCCAAGGCGGATATGCGCTGATACGGGGAAGGCACGGTCTCCAGGTTCTGGACCTTGCCCACATGGACCGCGTCGCGCTTGGGATGCCGCAGCCATTCCACCGGTTTGCGGAAATTTATGAGCATGATCCGGGGTTCCGGCTCCCCATATTCCGCCCGGAGTTCAGCCAAGGGCTTGTCCAAATAGCTGGCCGCGATGGCCGCGTCCATGGACGGCGCGATCACGCTGGGATCGCGCGGATCCTGGATGCGCCGGTCGAAGAGCATGGACCTGCGCACATGCCCGTCCGAATCCAGCACGTCCTGGATGTTGGGATAACCCAAGTACTGCGCGGCCGCCTTGACCCCAGCTATAGGCTCGTTGACCGTAATGACCTGGCCATGCGGGGTATCCTGGACCTCGGTGGCAAAAAGATGCACCACCCGGCCGAATCTTCGGGTGGCGGCCGACAGCTCCGCGTCCCCCTCTCGGGGATCGAAGAACATCACGTCGAAAGCCACGGTCTTGGCGCCGTATTCCTTAAGCTTGTCTATGAGCCGGGCCTGCATGCGGCGCGGCACCGGGAACCCGTACTTCTTGCCCGTCTCCTCATCCAACGCCGCCACGGTGATCTTAGGGTCGCCCGCGGGCAGCTTCTCCATCCGGAAGCGGAACAGCAGATCCACCCAGACGTCCTCCATGTGCGAGAAGACGCCCTGCACGGGAAGTCGGATCACTCCCGGCCAATACAAGAACAGGAAGACGGCCGTAAAGACTATGCAGAAGTTGCGCGAAAACTTGTCCTTCTTGGCCTCTTTCTTGATCTCCGGGCTCACTTCCCCACCTTCCGCGCGGGCTGGGCCTTAGCCGCCGGCTTGGTCTTGGCCCCGGCCGGAGTCTTGGCCGGCGCCGCCGGCTTAGTCTTGGCCGCCGGCGGAGCCGCCGCCTTTAAGCCCAGCCGCGACCGGATCTGTACGCGCGCGGAATCCAATACCGATTTGGTGACGGGATCGGCCTCGGCCGCGAAAGCCTTATCCAAGGCCGGCAGGCCGGTCTTGGCGTCTCCGGACATGCCCAACACCGCGGCCGCCTGCTGACGGGCGTTGGCGTCCTTGGAATTCATGGCGCTTACCGCCGCGCCCAAACCGGAAGCGTCGCCCATGCGGGACAAAGCCTGGGCCGCCTGCAGGCGGACATTCAGGTCCGCGTCCCCGAGGACGCTCTTCAAAGCGGGCAAAGACGCCGGGTCGGCGATAGCGCCCAAGGCTTTCACCGCCTCGAAGCGTACGCTGACCTCGGAGTCGCCGAGCCCCTCCTGCAAGGCCGGCACCGCATCCGGACCCTGGATCAATCCCAAGGAAGCGGTCGCGGCCCGGCGCAGGCCCACATCCGAGTCCTTCATGGCCTTTACCAGGGCCGGGGTTGCGGCCGCGCTGCGCAGCACGCCCAAGGTCCGCACCACGGCATAGCGCACGCCCATGGCCGGGTCCTTATCCAAAGCCGTCATCAGGGCCGGTATCGCGGACGGATCGGCTATATAGGCCAAGGCCGTAGCCGCGCTCTGGCGCGGGCCGACTTCTTTATCCGCGGTCAGCATATTGCCGAGCGGCTCGACCGCAGCGGGCGCGCGCAAGAATCCCAGGGCATCGGCCGCGATGGAGCGGACAAAGGGGCTCTCATCCTTGAGCAGAGGGAGGAGGGCGGGGATGGCTTCCGGACGGCGCAGCTGGCCCAAGGCATCCGCGCCTTGGCGTCGGACCATGGGGTTCTTGTCCTTAAGCTGGACCAGGGCCGCTTGGTACGGGTCTACCGGCTGGGCCGGCGTCTGAGCGTACAGGCCGGCAGGGGACAGCAATATCGCTAATAGGAAAGATGTAATCATTTGGGGATTCTAGCAAAACTAATGGTGACGGGGATTAACTTTTAACTTATTGGAAAATCCTAAAAGTTAAAAGTTAATCCCCGTCACCGATTAATGTATCACGCCGATCTTGCGGATGACGGTGGAACTGCCGTTGGGCGATTTTACCTTGATGCGGGCGATATAGCCGCCCTTGGACACCAGCATGCCCGAACCGTTGCGGCCGTCCCATTCCACGAAGTTGGGCCCGGCCTTGCCTCCAGTGCCGCCCGTGGCGCAGGTTATGGTCTTGACCACATAGCCGAGCAGGTCGTATATGGTGATGGTGATATCGGAATCCGCGGCTAGGACATAGGTGATGGTGGTCTTGCCCGCGGCCCCGCCCTTGCGCGTGTCGAAAGGATTGGGATAGTTGCTCACCCCCGCGATTATGCTGGCGCTGATCCCGGTATTGACGCTTACGCCCAAAGGCGACCAGATCGAGAACACGCCCGCGCCGCTGATAGCCCGGACGCGATAGGCGTAGAACTGGCCCCCCGGCCGCGGCGTCTCACCCGGGAATTTAGGGTCGCCCACGGTATAAGACGGGATCTTGCCGTTGATGATGTTCAGGGTGCGCCAAATCACGGTATCGGCCAGGTTCTTGGGGTCGCCGCCGCGCTCTTGCACCTCATAGGCCAGCACTCCGGAGTAGGGCTGGGCCGCCGCGTTCCAGCGCACGGCATAGGCCGGCTTGCCCTGCTCCAGAGGCTGCACCGCTCCGGGCGAAGTCGGCGCCGACGGATCGGGCCGATAGAACAGTATGGGCCGCGCCGCGGACACGGCCTCCGAAGAACCGCTCACGCTCACAAAGCGCGCGAACAATATGGCCGCGCGGTCGCTTATGGGCTCTCCGGACAGATGCACTATGGGGGCGGAACCGCGCAAGGCCCGGCCGGTGCCGGGCGAAGGGTCGCCCTCCAAAGCCACCACGCGCAGAGTGGTGTTATTGATCTTGTCCGCGCGCAGTATCTCGCTGCCCACGAATATGATGCCGGGCAGGCTGAGCTGGCTGGCGTTCTCCACCGTGAATGAGGTGGTGTCCGGGGTCAGGGCCTGCGTGAGCCGGGTCACGCCCGGTATGGGGATGGTGAGATTGCCGATCTTGGCCGAGGTCGCGGGCGCGGCCAAGGTCGAATACCCCCGGGCCGAAAGCCCGCCCACGTTCAGGAAAGTCACGCTGGACCACAACCCGCTGAAGGAGGTGGGATTGTCGTAATATTCCCCCACCGCCACCTGATAGTAACCGGTGGCATCGACCATGGGCAGCATAGCCAGCAATTCTCCGCTCTTGGCGGTCCAGGCCGACGGCACGAAACCCTGGTCAGGCACGGGCGTGGCCTTGGCCGCGTTGCCTTGGTCCGTGACGTCGTTGCCCAGCATGATCTGGAACCCGCCGAAGCCGTTGCTGAACACCATATCCACGATCCCGTCCTGGTTCATGTCCATGTCCAGGATGCCGGTATTGGTCATATCCCGCGCCGGGATGCCGTCGCCCACCAAGGACACGCAGGTGGCCCGGGAACTCTCGCCGATCCGGAAGTTATCCGGCACGCCGTCGCCGTTGATGTCCAGCAAAGGCGGATCGTTGACGCAGTTGGCCAGCCACGAGCGGCCGTCGGCGCATAGCCACTTGCCCTGGTCCGGGATGGGGTTGCCCTGGCCATCGCGGCATATGTTATTGCGCTGATTGTTGCCGTCATGACCGTTGTTGCAGTTTATATGGTCGACCCGGGCATAAGCCGGATAGCCGACCGCCTGGCCCGGGACCCCGGCCTGGGCGCGGGTCACGATCACGGGGACCCCGGAAGAGCTTATGGCTACCGCGGGCACGGTCAGCGGCATGACGGTCACGGTGCGCGACTCATACGGAGGCCGTTTGTTCATATCCGCGGCCGCAGACACGGGCGCCCCATTGGGCGCCACCAGATCGGAGAAATGCGCCAGGATCAGGCCCGCCTCGTGATTCAAGGTCGAACCGCCGTTCTTGTCGGTATAGCCGATGTCCGCGGACACGAACAGCCGGGCAGTGCCCGTACTCACGCGCAGATACGGGATGCCGCCCTTGGCCAAGGGCACGGACACGAAGCCCAAGGCCGGCGCGGTCGAACCCAGCAGGGTGTCGGTCTGGGGCGAGAACACCATGTCCCCATTGTCCAGCCAGACGCTGACCTTGCTGAAATCGCCGTCGCCCACTCCGGCCGTGGTGGTGCTCAGGATGGTGCCGGTCTGGCCGAAACGCATGGCCCCGATGTTCACGAAATCGGAATTGGTCTTCAGTTCCAATTGCAGCAGGGGCACATAGACTTGGCCCTGGCCCGCGCCCGAAGGCGCGACCGTGAACCCGAAGACGGACAGCACGATCGGGCTTATGGCCACGTCCGTGCCCACGTAAGGATAGCCGGTGGTGTAGGTGCCCAGAGGCGCGGTGCGCGACACCCCGAAATGGATCTGGGGCATCACGGTGTCGCCGCGCGGCATGCCGATCCAGGACGCGTCGCGGATGGCCAGGCCCACCAGGTCGTTCTGGACCGCGGAATCCCCGATATCATAGGCCACGAAGAAGGTCGCAGCCGTAGGCGACACGAACTGGTCGTTCTTCAGGGTGACCAAGGCCTGGACGTTGGAATCATTGCCTTGGTCGTACACATCCACCTTGCGCACGGGCCCGCCCGCGGGCACGTTCAGCCGCGGCGTGGGGCCCTGCCCCAACAGATCGCCGCGCGAGGTTATCTGCAAACAAGGCCGGCCCGTGCCGAGGTCCACGCCCGGCACGGCGGCGCCCAGACAGCCGGGGCCGGAGAAGGTCATAAGTTCCGCCCCATTGACCAAGAGCTGGCCGCCTATGGGCACGCCGCTGTTGTCCAGCGGGAAACCCGCGGTGGACATGACCACCATATCGAAAGGCGGGACATCCCCGCTGGATACGGACACGACCAGAGAAGTGTCGACCTCGGAGATATTGACGTCCTCCTTGGTCAGTTCGTCGTCCTGATTGATGTCCTTGAACACCCGTATGAACTTGACGTTGGTGTTGCGTCCCAACGGCTTGCTGGGATCCTGAGGCGAGCCGCCGGTGCGCTCCAGGCGCAAGGAACGCCAAGGCGCCAAGGCGATGTCGGTGGCCAGATTGAAGCGCAGCATGGGCACGTTCTGCTGGGCCTGGGTCACGCCCGCGATGTCGGCCGAGATGTTGTTCACGCCCAAGCCGACCTGGGAAGTGACCTTTTTCACCTGCACCAAGGGATTGCTGACGAAGCTGGCAGTGGTGAAGAGGACCGTATTGGGGACCTGCAAGGTCATATAGCCCGGGTCCATCATGGCCAGGCCGAAACGGTTGCCCTCGGCCGCGAATTGGGAGACGTCGTAAGTCGCGAAATAATCCACGGGCGACGTGGTGACCAGGATGCTCGTGCGCAGGCTGATGTTGACCGTGCCGGAACTGAAGGTCTCATTGCCGTAGGACAGCAAGTTGGGATAGAAGCCGTCCGGGGTGCGGGTGGCGTCGATGACGTCGAACACGCCGTTGTCGTTTATGTCCCGCCAGATCTTCACCAAGGTGATGTCGCTGTCCAAGGCCGCGGCGGAACCCACCCGGTCCACGCGGATCTTCTGGACTATGGCCGAATTCTGATCCGTGCGCAGGCGCAGGCGCAGCATGGGCACGTTCTTCTGATTCTGATAAGCGGAGTTGCCGGAGACTTGATCGAACTCCACCGTGACCTTGTTGATCGTGGGCATGATGGGATAGTTCGGGCTGGCCGCGGGGGTCACGATAACGGCCACGTGCCCGGCATTGGACGGAGTCAGGGTGAATTTACCCGCATCCGCCGCGGCCACGCCGAACACTTCATTCGGGGGGTTCAGCTGCGGATGCGAGAACTTGGCCGAGGGCGAGATGTCCGCGGCCAGATAGAAGACCTGCGTAGTAGGCGTGATCAGGGTATAGCCGGGATAGCCCAGCGAGGGATCGCTGACGGGCAAAGTGGCGCGCCCATCCGTATCCGGCGGCACCCCGAAGGCCACGGCGCCCAACTCCAAGTCGCCCACGTTGATGCCCGTAGCCGCATCGCGATGGTAAGCGCCGTCCGGGGTCACGGACTTGTATAGGCGCACGGTCCGGATATCGGCGTCCTCGCCGTAGAGTCCGGAGGGCAGGATGCGGCTGAGCTTCAGGCTGCTCCATTGCACCTGGAAGGCCGAGCTCCAGACCTCCATCCTCAGCAAGGCTAGGTTGCTCTCGCCCTGCCGGATCATGGTGCCCAGCACCGTGCCCGAGGAATGCGCGGCCGGCACGCTGTTGAGCTGGCCGCGATGCACGCCCAGCAGCCGCGGCATGGTCGCGTGCAGAGCCTCATATTGGACGATCTCGCCCTCGATCATCATATAGGCGGTGGTATTGGCGCTGGGCGCGACCAGGCCGGCGGTAGAACTGACTATCCAGAACGGATCCACGGCGCCCACGGCCGCGGCCGGCACCGGACTGCCGCCCGGGTCCAAGGTCGGAGACGGGAAGGTGCCGCTGGAGTTGGAGAAGTAGGGCGTGCTCTTCACGAAGAAAGTCTGGGGCGAAGGTATGATGGCCCGCTCCTTGGAAGAGAAGGGCAAGGGCGAACTCGTATCGTACACGTTGGGGTAGGATACCGCGTTATAACGCACATCGTCGGGCACGGCCCCGGAGGGCAAAGATCCCAAACCGGCCGTGGGCGGCCGCAATTCCACGCCCAAGGTGCGCGGCTTGGCCGTGACCGCGTCCACGGGCATGGCCCCGGCCGAGATATGATAGGCCACGAAGTAACGCTGGATTATGGGGGCCCGCGCCGGGATGGTCACGGTCACGGGTGAATTCAAATTGACCTGCGCGACCAGGGGCAAACCCGCGTAGTTGCCGAACGTGCCGCTGCCCACCAGCACGTCGCCCACGGGCAGGGCGCCGGGGTTGAATATGCCGTCGCCGTTCAAGTCGTACCACATGGATACCAAGTCCACGTCCGAAGATATGTTGCCGGCGGCCGCGGCCGTGCCCGTGGCGAACACCAGCAGCCAGCGCCAGAGCGCGTCGGACACGTCGGCCTGGATCGTGAACATGGCCACGGCCACGGTGCTCTGCTGTTGGGCGAAAGGACCCAAGGGGCCATCCACCGCGTTGGTGGACACGATCCGGATCTTGTCGCTGATCTCGGCCAGGTTGGAGACCAAGGACACGGTCTTGCCCGTGGCCGAGAGCACGGGCACGCCGACCTTGGTGGTGGCGCTGTCGTCCATATGTTTGGGCGAACGGATCAAGAAGTAGCCGGTATTGGGCAGGATGACTTCGGCCGGGCCCTGCACCTCGCGCCGCGAGCCGATGATGACTCCGATATTGGCCGAGGGCGAGACCGTGGCTTGGGCGTCTATATCGTAGGTGATGAAATAGTCCTGCTTATCCGTGGAGATGATCTGGCCGCCGCCGCCGATAAGGCCCATGATCGGGATATGGGCCGATCCCGACAACACCGTGCCCGTGGAGAAGGCCAAAGGCGCGGTGTCTTCCTGCGCGCGCAGGCAGTTATGGAATATGCCGGCCGAGCGGTCCAAGGCGGTGCAGATCACGATCTCCTTCTTGCGCTCATCGGTCTGATCGTCGCCCAACACCAGACGATTGTAATCGTTGGCCGGGTCGTTGACGAACGGATCGTCGGCCGGGAACATGCCGTTGATATTGTCCACGACTATATCCGTGACCGTCATGGAGCTGACCCCGGCGGAGCTAAGGGCCACGCTCAAATTGGAGGTCAAGAACACGTGGTCGCCCGAGAAGGGCGAGACTTGGGTATCGGTGGAGGTATTGAGCAGTCCGTCCCCGTTGCGGTCCATCCACACCCGGACGTTGGACACGTCCGAAGCCTTGTTATGGAGGGCGAAGAGTTGGTTGTACTGCCGGGTGCCGGAGTTCCAAGTGGACGCCATCCAGCGGTCGATCTTAAGCCCCTTCCACTCGGCCGAGCCTTCTTCCACCTTCATGGAAAGCTTCATCACCGGCTTATTCACGTCGTTCTGTATGACCTTGGAAGGCACCGACTCCTGCAATTCGCCCGTGATGGCGTCTTGGCCCAGATCGTTGACCCCGATGATCCGCACTATATCCGGGGTGGCCTGCACCACCACCTCGGTGGAGATCAGCGGCGCGATGTTGCCTATGGTGCCGTTGCCGGGCAAAGGCGACAGGTCGGAGGCGGTTATTATGAATCCGTGCTTCTGGTTGGCTTCAGCCGAAGGGCTATAGTCCACGGCCAAGAAATAGGTGTGGGTGCTGGTGCCTATGGTGCCGTTGACCCCGCTGGGATCGAGTATGGTCAAGGTCGCGGCCCGGGTCTCGCCCGGAGGGAAGGAAGCCTCCGCCACCTGCTTATCCACGGCGAACTGGAACGCCCCGTCGCCCGGCGGCTGCTTGTTGGCCTGGGTATCGAGATAGAGGCGCACCTTGGTTATGTCCTTATCGCCGCCGCTGCCCGTATGCGTGACCTTGATGCGACTCAAGACCGCGGTGAACACGTCCGTCCACATGGCCAGTTTGAGCACGCCCACGTTGGTCTCGCCCTGACTGACATAAGGCAACACGGCCGGCGCGGGCGCGCCGAACGGCTGCCACCAAGCGTTGATGTCGTACACCGCGGGATCGTCGGTGAGGCGGATGGTGGCCGGTTCGCGCTCCACCGAAGAGGTGGTGGTCTTGATGCCGAAGTTATTGACGGCCACGCCCACCTGGCTGTCGTCGGACAAGGTGATATAGGCCGGGTTGGGCATCTCCAGGCCGAAGCTGGCGGGCAGTTCGCCCACCGCGTAGCCGGAGGAAGAGAGCCGGACCGTGACGAAGAAGTAATGCTCCCCCCCCCCGCTGACCAGGGCGCAAGGCCCGGGCTTGTCCACGTTGAGCGGGAGTTGCCCGTAGGCCGGGTTGCCGAAGAACCAGGCGCCTTCGGTCGGCCGGTACAGGCCGGTGGATATGAACAAGTCCTCGGCGGGGTCGAAAGTTCCGTTATTATTGCCGTCCTTATATACCGCCACTTCGTTGATATGGCTGTTATCCAAATTACCTTCGGGCCGGCTGTTCACGCGCAGCCCGGCCAAGGATGCATCCAACACCGAGCCGGTAGGATGTATCCGCATATTCAAGCGCAGCATGGGTATGGGCGAAGGCGAGGCCGGCACGTTGCCGTCGCCCTGATTGAGCACCTTCTTGATCACCCGCAGGGCTATCTTGGCCGCGGGTATGGGCCCGTTGGGCGGCGGATTGGATTCCGGCGCCATGTCGTTAGGGATGACCACCACGCCCGCCAGATTGACGTTGCCGTCCGAACGCTTGGCCGGGTCGGCGGGCAGGCCCAAGCGGGCGCCGTCGGACGTGATGCCCCAGATCGAATTATCGCTATAATCCGTGGCCGCGATGATCAAGGTCTCCTGCAGGGCGTCCACCACGCGCAGGTTGTTGAAGGAGCCATGCTCCGCGGGGGTAAACATATGATAGGTGGTCCCGGCTATGGGGTCGCGCAGGCTGACCGTACCCGAGGAACCGGAGCTCCAGAAATTCACCACCCCGGTATAGTACTGGCCGTTTACCGCGTCGCCCTTGGCGATATTGCCGAAGAGATCGCGGACCGTGACGCCGATTTGTTCGGCGCCTTCCATGCGGGTCAAAGTGCCGGGCACGGTCACGCGCAGCGGATTAGCTTCGGTGTAGGGATGATGCAGGGTTATATAGCGCCCCTGGCCGGGCGTGATGTAATGGTCCTGGTATATGGTGGCGAACACCGGTATGCCGCCCAACATGGTCCGGGCGCTGACCGTGACCGTACCGGCTACGGTGTCGAACATATACATAGGCGCCCGGGTCAAACCGGAGTTGCCGGGGATATCCACGTCTATGTAATTGCCCGGGCCGATGGTCTTCCAGGCCGCGGAAGGCTGCGTGGCCAATATGACCGCGTTGGGATCGATGCCGCCCCAAGCTGAATCATGCGTGGCGCTATAGCGCACGTTGAAGGTCTGGGTCGAATCGGTGACATTGCCGAACCGGTCGACCAAAGACGCGGCGATGACCGTATCCGTGGTGATCGCGCCCTGGAACTGCACCGTGGTGCCGGCTATGAGCCGACGAGACGACGTGCCCCAGACCAAGCCGGCCGGCGGGCCCGGGGTCACGGTATAACTGGCGGTCGTGGCCTCCCAGGTGGGGTAGGTGACTCCGGATATGGTGAGCAGCCAGGTGGGATGGGAGAGCAGGGTATCCATGAGCATGAAGCTCGTGGCGGATTGGCCCAAGGGCAGATAGACGTTATACGGGGCCAGCCCGAAATTATTGGCATCCGGCGTAGAGACCTGCACCTGCCCGGGAGAATTGGATGCGACCTCGAAGAGCACGTAGCCTCGGCCCATGTCCTGGCCGGGCCGCAGCGGCGAGGCGTTGCCGTAATAGTCGCGGGTCTCCAGGATGAAGGCCTGCGAAGTCGTGCCCGCCTTCAGGGCCTGGCCCGCGCCCTGGCTCACGGCTGCGCGGTCTATGCTGTCGGGCAGCACGTCCACGGACTGCACCGCGCTGAACAGCCCGTTTACGGACAGGCCGATCACGGGCTTGAGCCCGCCGCTGGGGTAGCGGTTGGAAGCCGTGGTGTCCATATAATAGAAGGTGGCCTGATAAGAGTCCAGGGGTATGTCCACGGTCTTAGTCGAGAGCGTGAAATACGGCGCATTGCTCCGCGAGCCCACGGCCTGATCGGGCGCGGTGGAGAAAGCCACATAATCGTTCAAGCGCGAATCCCAGCGCACCACCGTGCTCAGATTGACCGTATAAGTCTGGGTCGCGACCACCGGATTGTCGAACTGATCCTGGAGCTGGGCCCGGAATACCGCGCGGTTATTGACGAAGTCCACGGTCTTGCCCGCCACCATCGCGTTCTGGGCGTTGGCGAAATTGACCTTGACCGTGACATCCGGGTCCAGCTGGATCTGATGGCTGGCCAGCATGGTGGTGCCCACGAAAGCCTGGAGGGTCCATTTGCCCGGCCGGCCGCCCTCGCCCGTATTGGCGGCCGGGCTCTGGCCGGAGTACGAGCTCAGCCGGTCATGGAACCGGAACGGGGTCTCCGCGCCGGTGAATTTATCGTAGATCTGGATCGCGGTTATGAAGGCGCTGTTGTCGTTGAGCCGGAACCCATAATCTCCGTTGTTGCTGGCAATGCCCAGAGTCCGGAGATTGGCCGAGTGGATGGCCTCCTCCGCGACCTTGAGCGTGACCAGCTCGTCGCCCCGGCGCGTAACGTTGTTGAAATCGTCCCGCCGCTCCAGCACGAACTGGGCGCCGCCCCCGGCCACCTCGTTGATGCCCACCACGGCATGGGTAGGCGAGGATATGAATACCAGGCGGCTGGGCTCGCCGCCCACGGTCACCAAGGGTCCGGATATGTTCTTCTGGCTGTTTTTATAGAGCGTCAGATCGGCTGGCGCGGTCTGCGTGCCCACCCAGATGCGGGCCGAATCCCCGGCCTTGGAGGACACGTAATAGTAAAGCTTGTTGCTGTAGCCGATGCGGCCCTGGGCGTCCGTGGCCACCTGGGTGGAGACGCCCACTCCCAATTCCACCAAGGTCCCGCCGTCATCCCAAGCCAGATGCCCGGGGATGCCCACCACTTCCGTGACCTCGACCTTGATGTCTTGGGCGTTGACTATGGAATTATCGAACGCGTCCGTGAGCTGGCCCGTGAACTGCTGGTAGCCGGCGCCGGCCGTGACTATGCCGCCGGCGGACACCTCGGTATATTCCAGCGGATAGACCTTGACCGCATCCGGGGCCCCGGGGACCACGGTGATGCAAGGCTGTTGGGAATAAGCCGCCACCTCCGACGTAACGATCGAAGCGGCCAGGTCATAGGCCTTGATCCAACGGCCGCCCGAAGCTCCGCCCACCGGGCAAGTCCCGGCCTTGCGCAGGGTCACCAGATCGGTCAAGGTCTTATAGCCCTGGTCCACGCTGGAAGAGAACTGCACCGTGGGCGGATTGAAGCTATAGCTCTGATTCCCGCTGAAGGGCTCGGCTATGAATTGGACCGTGCCCCGGTACGCGTTAGGCCCGGTGGAGAGTTGATTGTGGAATTGGTCATGCACGCTCAAGCCCACCGAGAACTTGGTCCCGGCCGTGACCGAGACCGGCACATCGCTGAAATGCATATGATGGGCCGGGCCGGGCAAGACCCAGAACTGGGCGGAGACCGCGGAGGAGAACTCCACGGCGGAGTCCGAGGTAGTGGCGGCCACGATGGTATAAGTGGAAAGCGCGGTCAAAGGCGAGACCTGGAAGCTCCAGCTGCCCATATAGGATAAAACTTCGGCGCCGACGCTCGCGGCCAAAGGATCCGAAGGCGTGCGCAGCTTGACTTTAGGCATGACCGCGGGAGGATTGGTATCCTGCCCGGGATTGCCCGCCACCAAGTCCGAAACCGGATTCCAGAACTTATCCAACAGGTACACATCCGCCTGCATGGAGGTGGGCGAGGCCGTGATCTGGAAATTGGCCGGCGTTCCGGACTTGCCCGGGGCGCCTTCGGACGCGCCCAAGTTGCGGCAGACCACGCCCGGCAGATAATCGCACTTGCCCGGCACCAGGCTTTCTCCCGGCAGCAGGACCTGCAGTTTAGCGGCGGTGGAAGCGAACACCTTGAACTGCGGCGTACGCGCCGCCAGGTTGGCGCTCATGCACACGTTGGTGGGCACGTTGCCCGTGCACACCTTATCCGCGACCTGCTCTTCGGGATACACGCCCACCACCGCGGTCGTAGTCTTGGTCACCATGGTCAAAGTCACGGGCAAGGACCCGCTGGCCAAGGGCTGAGTGGCGGAATCCAGGTCATATTCGTCCGAAGTGTTCACGTACACATGCGGCCAGGCGCCCGCGTCCGGATATACGTTCATATACCGGTCCACCAGATTGACCGTGACCTTGAAAGGCGTGCCCGCGGTAGGCGTGGATATGGACCCGCTGACTCCGCCATTGGGATAATCCCCGGACCCGGGCTGAGCGGTCTGGCCGGGCATGACCAACTGCAGGCCCATAGGCGCTCCGGCCAGCACCGTGAAAGTGGAGGATTGCGGATCATCGGACACTCCGATGACGGAAACATACTCGCGCGCCAGCAGGTAATGGCCGGTAGCGGCCCGGCGCAGCGCGACCGGCATGGAGTCGGTATAACCCACGGCCGGATTGATGGCCTTGGTGGATATATAGGGCGCGAACGAATCCGAAGGCGTGCGCAGACTGACATCGGTCATGGTGCCGGTCACCAGATTGAAGAAATCATCCACCAAGCCCACGTTCACGGAGAAGACCGTGCCGGCCACGACCGGCGGATTAGGAGTGCCGGACTTGCCCGTGGCCGAGCCTTGGTCGAAGCTCTCGCCCGGCAGCTTGACCAACAAACGCTTGGCCGGACCGGCCGTGACATTGACCACGGTGGCCGTATCCTTGGCCAAAGAGGGCCCGAACGCCGGCGGTTCCTTGGCCATCTCGGACCATACGTAGCTGACCCCGGCGCGCTTGAAGGTCACGCTATAGGTTCCGGAAGCGGTTACGACCTGGGTGGTGGGCACGATCACGGCGAAAGGATCGTCGCTCACCAGCCGGATCTCCTGGCTGGTGCCCGGGGTCAGGTTCCAGAAGGAATCCGTGATGTCCACGGTGATGGTCACGGGCTGGCCCGCGGCCGTAGTCAGGGGCGCGGGGACGCGGCCGTTGCCCGTAGGCCCGGGCAGCCGAGTCTCGGGCGCGCAGGTCGCGGGCGGCGGGCAAGTGGGCAGCAAGGTGCGCAGCTTGTTGGGAGTATTGGGATTAAGGATCACGCTGCGCAGGCCGGAATTGGCCAGGTTCGGAGGATTGCCGTCCTGGTCGTGAGCATAGAGCGTGCGCGCTCCGGCCGTATACAGGATCTTGCCGGGACTGGTGAACGTGAAGCTGCCGTTGTTCATGCCGAAATCGCCGAGTATCCCCCCCGCGATCGCCGGATCATCGGTGAATATCCGGATCGGAGTCTGGTCCACGCCGGTGATCCAGTTGTAATTGGCGTCCGTGGCAAAGACCGAGGGCATGAAGGCGACTCCGGCCGTGGCCACGAACACCCGGCCGTCCACTCCGAAAGGCGCCGCGGTCTTGCCGGGCACCCGGGATTCGTTGGGCAGGGCCACGATGAGATTGGTCGGCGCCGCCGGGGCCACCGTTATGTCGGAATCGGTCTGGGCCGTGAGCGCGGGCAGGGATCCGGAATCGTCCGCGGCCGTGACCGTGAGGTTGCCCGTGGACGCGCTGGGCACGAAATCGGCGAATGCATACTCGCCCGCGCCCAGCGGCTGCGCGGAGGGCACGACCGCGTATATATCATTAGCCGAAAGCTTGACCTGGCGGCCGGAATTGGCCCGGTTCCAATACTGGTCCACGGCGCGCACGGTCACGGTATAGTGGCTGCCCGCGGTCAAAGGCCCGGGCGCGGCCGCGGTCTTGCCCGTGAGCCCGCCCTCATCCGGCTGTTCCGGCGGCACCAGCACCTGCAGGGCAACGGCCGTGTTGGCGTCGACCTGCAGTCCGGCTATGGTATCCGTGCTGTAATTCGTCCCGGTCAACTGGGCATCCTTCGCGCGCACCTGGAAGTCGCCGCTGCGGGTCACGGGGGTGACCGCAAACGACATGCTGCCGTAGTCCAGGCTCTTGCGGTACGGGATCGGGGCCAGCCCGCGGAGCTGGATATTAGGATCGGTCGGGAACTGCATCTCCACCACCGTGGTATAAGAAGA
>JBAZVY010000004.1:0-10302 GCA_041660645.1 Elusimicrobiota bacterium
ATGCGCGGTCATGTTGGCGCGACGTATGTCCGAGTGCGGGTGGATGTCCCTAAGTCGGTTCAGGGTCTGGGCGGCTTCGCTGCGGTTGCGCGCTATCAATGTGTACTCTTTCTCCAGCCGGGCGTATTCCCGGTCCAGGGCATAGAGGCTGTCGCTAGCCAGGCGCGGGTCATAACCCGCGGCTGCGGCCAGCTTGAGGCCTTCCGCGTCCGCTTCCAACTCATGGAAATGGCCCAAGGTGACTTGGTTCAAGCCCGTGGCATCCTTGAGGTGGCCTTTTAGATTGTGCGTCAATTCATGCGCCAGCACGAATGCCAACTGGTCTTCGTTCTCCACGGCCCGCAAGAGGCCGAGGGATATGAACACGTTGAATACTCGGAACGTTTTGCCGATGTCGGCGTTGCTCGCTATGTATTCGGATTCGGATTGGGTTATGGTGGTAAAGGCGTTGGGCAGGAAGGAATTGCCTATGAATATCTGAACTGCTTCTCCCGGGATCCCGGCCTTTCGGGCCAGTCGGCGCAACACCCTTTGAACATCGCGATGAATGGGACCGTTGCCGATATCTCCGCCCAGCTGCTCGGTCATGATGGTGCGCGCGTCCTTTTGTACGGCATGCCGGAGCTGGAACAACGCGTGGGTCGGCTTTATCCCAGGTCGGGCCGGAGAGGCGGGATCCGGGTCTGAACGAGCAGGATTTTTGACTTGGACTCGCGTGGGACCCTTCAGGGTGCGCAACTGCAGCAAAGCGGAGTCGGCCGGCTTGCGTATGGCGTCGTATGCGGCGTCGATCTTTCGCTCGGCGTCCTCTTTGTCCGCCAGGTCGGACACGAAAGTCGACAGCGAAGCTAGGACGGTAGGGTTCGGGTCTTGGCGCAGGGCCGCGGCTGCGCCTTGGATCGCGGCCAGGGCCGGGGCGTCGATCTTGGCGGTTATCTGCGGGGCGGCTTTGGCCAGAAGCGCGGGATCCGCCACCCAGGCCAGGACCTGGCGCGCGGCCGCGGCTTCGGGAGCGGCGGGCGCTACAGTGGCTACGGCTTTTATGCGCTGCAGGTTCGCG
This sequence comes from Elusimicrobiota bacterium, assembly GCA_041660645.1. GTDB lineage: Bacteria > Elusimicrobiota > Elusimicrobia > UBA1565 > UBA9628 > UBA9628. The sequence continues at coordinate 1,061 of JBAZVY010000004.1, forward strand.
GCCAGGTCCGGACCCTGCAATAGCGATAGCTGGATTCGGATCAGGGCCGGGTTGAACGAGGGCAGGCTGGATGCGGCTGTGCCGCTTCGTTTGACGGTGACGGCCTTGGGTGCGGCCGCGCCCGCCGGCAGGCCGGCGAGAAGCAGGCAGACGCTAAGACATGCGGCGGATAGCTTTTTCACCATGGGGGTCACGGTGTGCGGACTATGCGGTAAGTGTAGCCCCACATCCTTATATGCGCAAGGGTTTTGTTCCGCTCAGTAAAGGTATTTAAAAGCTGCCGGGCATGGGCTTATGCGGGGGCTGATTCAACTTGGTATGATTTGCATATGGAAATGCTCATCCTGAAGGAACCCATAGCTCTGGTCAAACTTAGAGCCATGGCCCAGGACCAGTTCGGCGACATGGTTAAGGCCGCGGTAGACGTGGAGCGAGGAACCGTGGCTTTGGGCGGCGAACTCCATTCGGATGAAGAGGCCCTGCTGCTAGAGGACGGTTCTCAGCAGGCTCATATCTGGGGCATAAACATATATCCGGATAAGCCGGAAGCCGAACGCATCGAGTTCGATTCCATGATCAATGTCCGGCCTTCCTGCAATAACCGCTCGCGGGATGTCGCAGATCCCGAGGTCCGGCCGTGAACCCACGGCCGCCGCAACACGCCGGATTGGCGGCCGGAAGATGGGGCGGCTTCTCTTTGGTCCAACAGTTGGGCAACGTGGGCAGTGAGGTGAGTCGAGCCTTGCGCTGGCGGGGCAAGGACGATAAGTCCTTCGATTTGGCCATGGGTCGGGCCATCGAGCTTCTCGACCTGACCATACAAGATCCGCGCTGGCGTCGGCGCTTGAAGGAACTGGTCCGCGCGCGCGAATTGCTTTGTGACGCCTGGTTCGGCGGACATGAATATCACACTACGCTGGAAGGGATGGATCGGTATTTTTTTAACTTCGCGCTGGCTGCGCGGCGTTCTAGCTGAAGCGCGCGACTGGCTGCGGCGAGTTTACCAGCCCGTGACGCTGCGGATGACCGGGGCCAGCTCAGCGGCGATCTTCTCGTGTTGGAGGGCTACGGGGTGGGCGTTGCCGGCGCTGCCTTGATATTGATGTAGGGGAGCCACGGCTAGTTTCAAATCTCCCATAGCTTGGTGCTTGGCTAGGATGGCGTCTAGGCAGCGGCGCAGGAAATCCCGCTTGGCCCAGTCCGAGTTGCCTGGGGTCTCGCTGAAGATAGGGCTTTCAGTTATGACCAAGGCGGTCCCGGGATAGGCTTTGCGAATATCGGCCAGGAAAGCCTCGTAGGCGGAGATGAAGGCGGCCTGGTCCGGGATTCCGGAGCTGAGGTCGTTGGTGCCCAGTCCGATGATCACGGCATCCGGCACATAGCGGCTATGCTCCCAAGCCGCGGCTGGATCGTCGGGCAGGGCGCGGTGGAAGAACTGGGGCGCGGTCACATCTTCGGTCTGGCCCTTCCAGTTGCGGGTCAAGCCGCGTCCGCCGCAACTCACGAGTTGGACCTGGGCCTTGAAGGTTTGGCCTAGCAGCATGCCGAAGCTGTGTCCCGCATTGCTCGTTAACGGTCCGTTGGCCAAGGCGGGCGGGACGCGGTCCACGCTTTCTCCGCAGGTGATGGAATCGCCTATGAATAGGAGCTTGCGGGTGGGCGGAGCGGGTGGAGTCAGCAGCTCGCAACCGGGCGGTAGCCTTAAGCCGTGGAAAGTGTTGGTGCCTTGCCAGCTCTCATTGCGGCGCATGAGTCCCACCACCCAGCCGGTATCGGGCGCCGCGCCCGAAGCCAGGGGCAGTTCGTTGCTGCCTTTTTTGAGCGCGGCCACCAGGGGCGCTCCTCCGTTCACCGAGACATTGAAGGCGGTGTTGTCGTTGGACGCCCCCAGCAGGACTGTGGGCGCGGGGCCGCGATAGGCAAAGCGCACGGTCACTCCTGGAAAACCCATCCGGAGTTCGTGGCCAGCGCCCGCCGCATAGCGGCCCGTGACCTGGATGCGGGGATCTTGGGGAGATACGGAGGCGCTCCGCGCCGCTTGAGCGGACAGGGTTAACAGAACGAAAAGCAGCGATCGGGCTTTGGGCTTCAGCGGATGGCGCCTTCGCGTTTGAGCAGGCGGCGTTTGGCCGCGATGCCGCCGGGAGCGGAGAAGCCGGTGAGCTTCCCATTGACTCCCACCACGCGGTGGCAGGGCACGGTCGGGGAAAATGGATTCTTGCCTAGAGCCTGGCCCACGGCTCGGGCCGCATTGGGCTTGCCGATCTGCCGGGCGATCCAGCCATAGGTGCGCACTTGGCCCTTGGGTATGCGGGCACAAGCTTTCCACACCGACTGATAGAAGGGGGGATAGCGCTTCATCTGGTCCAGTATTTTTTTAGTCAGTCTCATGCGGGTATCACCTTCCCTAGTACGCGATAGCCTTTAGCTCCGGTGGCTTGCGGGCAATTATTGGGGAATCCTTGTACCGCGCGCAGTCCCAGCCAGGCGAAACAGGCCGCTTCCTTGGCCATGACCGGCAGGCCGTGGGACTCGGTCGTGCCCACGGGCACGGGCAGAAGTCTTTGCAGCCGGATCATGAGCGCGGGGTTCAAGGCCCCTCCGCCGCTGACCAGCACTTCTTTGATTTTGTATTTTGGGAACACGAAGCGGTGATAGCAATCCGCTATGGATCGAGCCGTGAACAAGGTCAGGGTAGCCAGCACGTTGGGTAAGCGTCTCTTCGTGATCCGTCCAAAATGTCGGCGCAGGAAATCGGCTGAGAACGAGCCTTTGTCCAAGGACTTGGGCGGCCGGCGCGAGAAATAAGGGGCTTGCAGCAGGCGCGCGACCAAGCGCTCGTCCGCAGCGCCTTGGAAAGCGAACTTGCCGTCCTTATCCATATCCAAGCGGCCGGCAGTGCCTTGGCGTACGGCCTCATCCATAAGGCTGTTGCCCGGGCCCGTGTCAAAGGCGGTCCAAAGCTGGCCCCGGCCGACCACGGATACATTGCCTATGCCGCCGATGTTCTGCAAACAGCGCAGGGGGCCGGAGCCGAACATGAAAAGGTCGAAGGCCGGCACTAGGGGCGCGCCCTGGCCGCCGGCAGCCATGTCCCGGGTGCGGAAATCCGCGGCCACGGAGATTCCGGTGCGCTCGGCTATGACCGCGGGCTCCGCGATCTGCAAAGTGTTGGGTATAGGGGCATCCGGGCCGTGCCAAACGGTCTGTCCGTGCGAACCGATGACCGCGCAGTCCTGGCCGCGGGCTATGCGCTTAGCCGCTTGGGCAAAGGCTTCGCCTAATTCGAAGTTGAGTTCCGAGAGCCCGGCCACGCTCAGGCCGGGAGCGGCCAGCACCCGCTGGCGCAGGGCCGGAGAGTAGGGATAGGTGCTGCAGCGCAGGACCTGGAGCTTGCGGCCGCGGATGTCCACCAAGGCCGCGGTCACGCCGTCGGCGGAAGTGCCGGACATCAGGCCAATGGCTAGAGGCATGTTATTTTTTGGCCGTTTTGCCCGCAGGCTGGGCCTTCTCGATCTTGGCCCAGGCGTCGCGCAAGGTCACGGTGCGGTTGAACACCGGATGTGCGGGTTTGGATTCCACCGCATCCGCGCAAAAATAACCTTGGCGTTCGAATTGGCAGCGGCTGCCGGGCGCGCACTGGCCTAGAGCCGGTTCCACGCGGCAGTCCGAGAGCGTCTCCAGGGATTTTGGGTTGAGGTATTTGCGGTAATCCTCGCCTTCGGGTATGTCTCCCGGGTCAGCCAGGGTGAGCAGCTGGTCGTAGAGCCGTACGGTGGCGGGAATCGACTGTTGGGCGGAGACCCAGTGGATGGTGGACTTGACCTTGCGGCCATCCGGGGAGTCGCCGCCACGCGTGGCTGGGTCATAGGTGCAGCGCAGTTCCACGACCTTGCCGGAAGCGTCCTTTACCACTTTTTCGAGCTTGATGAAGTAGGCGTAGCGCAGGCGCACTTCGCGGCCCGGGGTCAGGCGGTAGTACTTGGGCGGGGCGACCTCGCGGAAATCGTCTTCCTCTATGTAGAGCTCTCGGCTGAAGGGCACCTTGCGGCTGCCCAGGGACGGGTCGGCCGGGTGGTTGGCCGCGTCGAGTTGTTCGACCTGGCCTTCGGGATAGTTCTCGATGACCACCTTGACCGGTTTGAGCACGGCCATCATGCGGGGCGCGGTCTTGTTGAGGTCGTCGCGCACGCAGTCTTCCAAGAGCGCCATCTCGGTGAGGCTATTGAACTTGGTCACGCCGATGCGGCCGCAGAAATCGCGGATGGCGGCGGGCGTGTAGCCGCGGCGGCGCAGGCCTTGGATGGTGGGCAGGCGCGGGTCGTCCCAGCCGCTGACCAATTTCTGTTCCACCAGCTCCAGAAGCTTGCGCTTGCTCATGAGCGTGTGGGTCACGGCTAGGCGCGCGAATTCGATCTGCTGGGGGTGGCAAGCGGCCGGGCCGTGGTCCAGGGCCCAATCGTAGAGCGGGCGATGGTCCTCGAATTCCAAGGTGCAGACCGAGTGGGTTATGCCTTCGATGGCGTCGGATATGGGGTGGGCATAATCGTACATGGGATATATGCACCATTTATCGCCTGTGCGGTGATGGGTGGCGCGCTTGATGCGATAGAGCACCGGGTCGCGCAGGTTCATGTTGGGCGAGGCCATGTCGATCTTGGCGCGCAGGGTCTTGGCTCCGTCCGGGAACTCTCCGGCGCGCATGCGCTTGAACAGGTCCAGGTTCTCGGCCGCGGGCCGGTCCCGGAACGGGCTGGCCTTGCCCGGTTCCGTGAAATTGCCCCGGGTGCGGCGCATCTCCTCTAGGCTTAAGTCGCAGACATAGGCCTGGCCCCGTTTTATGAGTTCGACCGCGTATTGGTAGATCTGCTCGAAATAGTCCGAGGCATAGAACATCTTGTCCGCCCAGTCGAAGCCCAGCCATTTGACGTCGGCCTGGATGGAGTCCACGTATTCCACGTCTTCGGTGGATGGATTGGTGTCATCGAAACGCAGGTGGCAGACGCCTCCGAATTGCTGGGATATGCCGAAGTTCAGGCAGATGGATTTGGCGTGGCCGATATGCAGGTAGCCGTTAGGTTCCGGGGGGAATCGGGTCACGATTTTTTTGTGCTTGCCGCTCTTAAGGTCCGCTTCCACTAGGTCGCGGACGAAATCATTGGCCGGGACGCGCGGCGCTTCCGGGGTAGGGGTTTGCGTGATCATATATGGATTTTAGCAATTTCCGGGGTCAGGTCTTGAGTTTTGACTGGCTGAGCTGCCCGAATAAGTTAAAAGTTAATCCCCGTCACCAGAGCATGGGAACTTATCGGGGGATGGGTCGTATGAGGGTATGCCCCTTTCGTATCTGCGCCGGCCGCTATTCCTAATTACGGTCCTATATGTGGCGGTTTTGGCGAGCTTGCATGCTCTCGGCTGCTTCCGGGCCGACCCGCCGCCGGAACTGCTGATATACCGCAGGTGCAGCAGCGCCAGCATACGAGGCCGGGTGATCTCTCCTTTAAAAGAAGATTCCCGGGGCGGCAAGGTTTTCGTGGACGCCCATAGCTTGCGCGGCCGGCCTTTTTCGCAGAGAGTGCTGGCTTATATGCCCAAAGCCGATATCGACCGGTCTTTGCGGCCGGGCCAGGAAGTGGAATTGGAGGGCAAGCTGCGTCTGCCGCGGCCGGCGCGCAATCCGGGCGAATTCGATGAAAAGGCCTTGCTCCATGACCGGGGCGCTTCTTGGATCATGCGCGTGAGCGCGGTCCGGGTCTGGGGGGCCGGGTCGTGGTGTTGGCTGGGCAAGGCTTGGGCCGAGTCCGGACGGCAGGATTTCGAGGGCTTCCTGCTCCGCGTCGTGAACCCGGATGAAGCGCGGGTATTGGCCGGGCTGTGTTTGGGCTTCAAGGGTCCTTTGCGCAGGGATTGGAATCGGGCGGTTCAGGACGCCGGCGCCATGCATCTGTTGGTGCCGTCCGGAGCCAAGGTCGCGTTCGTGATGCTCGCGGTGTTGTGGTGGGCGAGGCATTGCCGGCTATGGCCCGGTCCGAGGTTAGCCTGCGCGGCGCTGGCCGGCGGCTTTTATACGCTCATGGTGGGCGCGGACGCGCCGTACACCCGGGCATATTTCGGGGGTCTGGTGCTGGGGCTCTGCCAGCTCTCCGGGCGGGATTCCGGGGCCTTTCAGGCCATGTGTTGGTCCGCTTTGATCACCCTGCTCTGGGAGCCGCGCGAGCTTTTCAGCGTGGGCTTCCAGATGACGTATGCGGCCGTGGCCGGGTTGGTGGTGGCCATGCCCAATGTGCAGGGCCTGGCGCCGAAATCCTGGCCGCGGCTGGCGCGCGCCGGCGTGCAGGTGCTGGCGGTGAGCGTCATCGTGCAGGTCATGCTCTGGCCCATATTCGCAAATGTGTTCAGACGCGGCTCCGTGATCGGAGTGCTTGCCAATCTGCTCTTGGTCCCGGCCTCCGGCGTGTTCATGGCCGGGGGCTGGGGCGCTTGGTTCGTGTCGGAGCTGTGGCCGGGGGGCGCGCGTTTTATGGGGCCGGTCCTGAGCGTTGCCGCCCAGGGCTTCATCCGGGTGTGCCAGGGCTTTGCCGGCTTGCCCCATGCCGCCGTGGACCTCGCGCCCATGAGCCCAGCCGCGGTCATCGTCTACTATCTCCTGGCCATGTCCGTGCTGGTATGGCCGGCTTGGCGGCCTAGTCTAGGCCTGGGCATGGCCGGTTTTTTGCTTTGGATCGCGTGTTCCGGAGTCTCCGCCTTGACCCGGCCGGAACTGCGCGTACTGCTCATGCGCCAGCCCGGCCATCCGGCGCTATTGAGCTTCCGGGACGACAAGCATTGGCTGGTGGACCCGGGCAACAACGTGGCGGCCGTGCTCAAGATCCTGCAGACTCGGAGAGTGTCGGCGGTGGATAAGGTCGTGCTTACCCGGCCGGTGAAGCCGCGCAGCCTGGCGCGCTTGGCCGCGGGCATCGGGATCGGGACGCTGGAGCGGGCGGAGCCGCCTTGGACCTATTGCCAGGGCGCGGTGTGCTGCGAGTTCGGCGGTCCGGATGGGCCGCGCGTTCTAAAGGGGGAAGCTCAATATAGTATAATCCCATCTCGTCTTAAGCTCTCCGCCGTGACGGTGGTCGTCGACGGCGGAAGCGCTTCGATAAGGTGATGTCCATGCCCGAAAACAAGAAAGATATCGTGCGGTCGGTCGTGCTTTTCTGCAACGAGAGCAAACCCAAGGCCGGCGGCATGATGCGCGACATAGCGGCCCTGGTGCGGCGTCATGGGGCCAAGGTCTGGTCTTGCCGTAATGGCTCCAGTCCGCGGTGGGATACCACGGACCTGGCCGTGGCTTTGGGCGGCGACGGCACCATGCTGCGCGCGGCCCGGGTCCTGGCCCCGCAGGGCGTGCCGCTCTTAGGCATCAATTATGGACATCTGGGTTTTTTATCCGGCACGGATATGCCCGGATTCCGCAAGAACATAAAACGGATACTTCGGCGGCGCTTTCCGATGGAGGAGCGCTGGATGGTGTCGGTCGAGGTCTGGCGCCGGGGCCGGCGCGTGTTCGGGCCGCGCCTGGCTTTGAATGACTGCGTGATCCGTTCCAGCGAGCAGGCTCGGGCCGTGCTGCTGCAGGCCCGCACCGGGGTCCGGCTGGTGGCCGAATATTTCGGCGATGGGTTGATCCTGGCCACGCCTACCGGATCCACGGCTTATGCCTTGGCCGCCTCCGGTCCCATCGTGGAACCGAGCCTGGATGTGCTGTTGGTGGCGCCCATCTGTCCGCATACCTTGACCCAGCGGCCGTTGGTGGTGTCCTCGGACAACGTTTTCAGCGTACGCCTGGCGGCGCGGCATGCCGGCGAGGTCCCGCACGTGCGCGTATCCTTGGACGGGCAAGTGGGCTGCGGGCTGCGTTTGGGCGATGAGGTGCGGGTGGCGCGCTATGGCCGGCCGTTGCGCTTAGTCTTGGACCCCCAGCATTCCTATTTTCAGGTTCTGCGGGAAAAACTGCGTTGGGGGGAGATGTAAGCGGCCATGCTCCGCTCCTTGATCGTCCGCAATTTCGCCATCATCTCCGAGCTGGAGATCGCGCCGGGAGCCGGGCTCAACGTGTTCACGGGTGAGACCGGGGCCGGCAAGTCCATCTTGATCGAGGCTCTGGGCTTCCTGCTGGGCGCCCGCGCCTCGGCTTCCTGGCTGCGGCAGGGCAGTTCGCGCATGTCCGTGGAAGGCAGCTTCGACGCCGAGGACTTGCCCGCGGCCCTGCGCGGCGGGCTGCGCCCCAGCGCCGGGACCGTGATTTTTCGACGGGAATTGGACGCTTCGGGCAAGACCCGGGCCAGCGTGGACGGCCAGCCGCTCACGAACGCGGCCTTGGCCGCGCTCGGAGAGGGCTTGGTGGATTTTCATGGCCAGCACGAGCATCAGACTTTGCTTAAGAACTCGGTCCAGCTCGATAGCTTGGACGCTTATGCGGGCCTGGAGAAACAGCGCGGGCAGTTGGCCGGCTGGCATCGGGCCTGGACCGAGGCCGCGGCCGGCTTGAGCGCGGCGCGCATGTCGGACGCCGAGCGCCAGCAGCGCATCGGGTTCGACCGTTTTCAGCTTCAAGAGATAGATGCCGCCAAGCTGCGGCCGGGAGAGGAGGAGGCTTTGGAGGCGGACCTGCCGTTGCTCAAGAACGCGGACCGCATCCGAAACCTGGCGGATACCGCTTATGGCCTGCTTTATGCCGCGGAGGATGCCGCCCTGGCCAATCTGCAGAAGGCGCAGCGGGCCATGGACGATCTGTCCCGGTTCGATGAGTCCCTGCGCTCCGGCCGCGATGACTTGGAGTCCGCCCGGGCGGCGGTGGCCGAGGTGGCCCGCGGCCTGCACGCCCTGCGCGAGCGCGTGGACGCGGATCCGGCCCGGCTCGATTCCATGATCAAGCGCCAGGACGAGCTCGCCCGGCTCAAGGGGAAATACGGGATCACGGTGGCCGCGGTCCTGGCCCGGCGCGAGGAATTGGCGGTCGAGCTGGAACGGCTGGAGAACTCCCAGAAACGCATCGAGGATATGGAGGCCGCGCTGGAGGCGGCGCGGCGGGCTCTGCACGCGGCCTGCGCTAAGCTGCATAAGGCGCGCGCGGCCGCGGCCCGTAAATTCGAGGCCGCGCTGCTCCAGGAACTCAAAGTGCTGGGCATGCCTCATGCCGAGTTCAGCGTGAGCGTGGAGCTGGAAGAGGACCGCTATACCGCCGCGGGTTCGGATAC
>JBAZVY010000004.1:10312-30273 GCA_041660645.1 Elusimicrobiota bacterium
CGCGCCTAACCCGGGCGAGCCCATGAAGCCCTTGCGGACCGTGGCCTCGGGCGGGGAGCTTTCGCGCGTCATGCTGGCGTTGAAGACCGTTTTCGCGGGTGCGGACCGGGTCCCGGTGCTGGTGTTCGACGAGATAGACGCGGGCGTGGGCGGCGCCGTGGCCCGCTGTGTGGGCGAACGCCTAGCCGCCCTGGGCCGCCGGCATCAGATCCTATGCGTAACCCATTTAGCCCAAGTGGCTTGTTTCGCTCCGGCGCACTTTCATGTGGCTAAGGAGGCGGCGGAGGGCCGCACCGCGGTGCGAGTGGAGCGTTTGGAAGGGGGGCGGCGTCTGGAGACCGTGGCCCGCATGCTCGGGGGCCGCGCCCCCACCGAGGCCAGCCGCACCCATGCCCGGGAACTTCTGGAGAATTCAACGATATGACCGATAATAATGAGATCCGCACGCGTTTCGCCCCTTCCCCGACCGGCTACCTGCATATAGGCGGGGCCCGGACCACGCTCTATAATTGGCTCTATGCCCGGCATTGCGGCGGCAAGTTCGTGCTGCGCATCGAAGACACCGACGAGGTGCGTTCCACCGCGGACTCGGTCCAAGCCATATTGGATTCCATCAGCTGGATGGGCATGGATTGGGACGAGGGCCCCTTGGACTTCGAGCATGAGAAGGGGCCGATGGGTTCGTACTATCAGATGAAGCGGCTGCCGCTGTATCAGCAGTACGTCCGCCAGCTTCTAGCCGAGGGCAAGGCCTATTATTGCTATTGCAGCAAGGAGGAGCTGGAGGCTATACGGCATTCGGCCCAGGCCGAGCAGCGCGCCTCTTACGACGGGCATTGTTATAAGCTCACGGATGCGCAGAAGCGGCAGTATGAAGCCGAAGGCCGCAAACCCGCGGTGCGTTTCCGCATGCCGGACGAGGGCGCGACCGTGGTGCCGGATCTTATCCGGGGCGACGTGAGTTTTGAGAACCGGCTGCAGCAGGACCTGGTCATCCAGAAGACCACGGGCGGGCCTACCTATAATTTCGCCTGCGTGGTCGACGACCATGCCATGCGCATCAGCCATGTGATCCGCGGCGACGAACACCTTTCCAATACCCCGGCCCAGATCCAGATGTACCGGGCCTTGGGCTGGGAGCCGCCGAAGTTCGCGCACCTGTCCATGATCCTGGGCCCGGACGGCACCAAGCTTTCCAAGCGCCATGGCGCCACTTCGGTGCTGGAATATCGGGATCAGGGCTTCCTGGCCGAGGCCCTGCGCAACTATCTGGGGCTGTTGGGCTGGGCTAACACCGAGTCGCAGCAGTTGTTCGCGCCCGAGGAGCTGATCCGGGCTTTCGATCTGCCCGGCTGTCAGAAGAATCCGGCCACCTTCGATCCGGTCAAGCTCACCTGGATGAACGGCGAGTATATGCGCAAGCTCGCGGTCCCGGATGTGATCTCCCGGGCCGAGCCGTTCCTTATGGCCGCGGGACTGCTGCCCGTCCGGCCCGGGCCGACCTTGGAGAAGGTCGTGGCCCTGGAGCAGGAGAAATTCAAGCTGCTAAAGGACGTGCCGGAACGCGTCGATTTTTTCTATCGGGAGGCTCCGCCCACGCCGCAGGCGGATAAAGTCTTGCGCGCTCCGGGCGTCAAGGACGTGCTTCTGGGCTTGGCGGAGCTGCTCCAGGTCTGCGCGCCATTCGAGGACAAGGCTTTGGAAGCGGGCATCCGGCAGTTCTGCGCCCAGCGGGGGCTCAAGGCCGGGGCGGTGTTCCATCCCTTGCGGGCGGCGGTCTCGGGCCGCACCGAGGGGCCTACTCTGTTTCTCATGTTGGAGATAATGGGCCGGGGGACCGTGGTGAGCCGGCTCCAGGGGGCCGCGGCCAAGCTGAGCTGAGCCGGGGCGACGCTGCCTAGGTCCATTTTGGGCCTTGCGTAAAGCCGCTGCAACGATATACTATCTCGCAATTTTAGATAGGAGAGATAAATGAACAAGAAGAGCGGTTCTAAGCCCGGGACGCGCAAGCCCGTGGCCAAGAAAGCGGCCGAGCTAACCGCGGGCAAGATCAGCGGTATAAAGTCGCAGTTGCTCGATATGCGGGACGACCTTATCCGGACCGTGCGTACCCAGCAGCTCGCGGAGAGCGCGGAGCAGGATACGGGCGACGATGCGGATAAGGCCAGCCAGTCCATAGAGAAAGAACTGTTGTTCGAACTCTCCGATAACGAGCGGACCACCCTGGACCATATCGAGGCGGCCTTGCGTAAGATCGATAAAGGCACCTATGGGGTGTGCGAGTCCTGCCGTAAACCCATCCCCAAGCCGCGGCTGGAAGCCTTGCCGTTCGCCCGGTATTGCATCTCCTGCCAGAGTTCTTCCGAGAGCGTGCCTGAGTTCGCCGAGTCGATAGCGGACTTCCGCAACATAGGCGACGAACCCGGCCGGGAATAGATCCGGCCTACGGCGCATCCGCGGCTCTCCCTGCGTACCGGGAGGGCTGCGGTGTTTTCCGTATTGAAAATGTAACACCATCGGGTTATCCTTCAACAGACGCAGCCTATGAGATACTGGATATATAAAGATTCCCAGATATTGGGTCCGCTGGCCAAGGAGGAGTTCGCCTTGGCCGGAGGGCTGCGGCCGGAGACCTTGGTCTGTTCGGAAGATGTATCCGGGCGCATGGACATGGATTGGCACAGCGCTGATTCCGTGCCGGAGTTGGCGGGCTTGTGCGCGAGCGCCGCGGGGCAGGGGCCGTCCGTGCTGACCGAATCCGGGTACGGGGTGATGGAGCGGATCCAGTACGACACCTTGGCTTTCCCGGCTGCGGGCGCGGGCGGGTCTTGGGTTTCCGCCATATTCACGCCCCAATCCCGCATCCCGGCTAGCGCTCTGCCCAAGCTCGATGATGATGTGCGTTCGGAGTTGGCGGAAGTGCGCGACCAGGTAAAAGCCTTGGCCGACCGTTTCCCGAGGCCGGCCGCGTCCGGGCCGGGGCCCCAGCCGGATGCGGAATCCGTGCCCGGTCTGCAGGTCTTGCGGGACCAGATGAAGGCCTTGACCGAACAGCTCAAGGGGCAGATGTCGCAGGCGGCTAAGCCTAAACCGGCGGAAGCGGCACGCTCGGCCAAGGATATCATGCAGGGTTTCGCCCAGGAACTGGCGGCGCAGATAAAAGCCCAATTGGGCGGCGCAGTCAAGCCCCAGCCGGAGGCGGCGCCCCGTTCCGAAGCGGAGATGATGCGGAGCCTGGCGCAGGAGCTGGCGGGGCAGATCAAGTCCCAGCTGGGGGACCTCGCGCCCAAGGCGGAAGCGGCGCCGCGTTCGGATGACGGCGCCCGATATGAGCTGCAGGTGGTCCGGGAGCTGATCCGGGAGTTGGGCGCGCAGATCCGGTACCGGCCGGAGGAACGTTATGCGGCCCCGTCCCAGGCTGCGGCGCCCGCGGCCGAGGCCGCGTATCTTCAAGCCCAGATCCGGGATCAAGCCGAGACCATCAGACTGCTGAGCATGCGGTTGACCGATTTCGAGGCGCGCAGCCGGACGGCTTCGGCCGCGGACCAGTATGTGCCGCCCACCTTGATGCCGCGGCATCTATCCACGGCCGAGGATGTGGGCTTGGAGAGCCTGCCGCGTCCGGCGCAGCGCAGCGTCGGACCGGCCAAGCCTTTGCCGGCTAAGGCTTACGAGCCTGCCCCGCAGGCGGCGGAAGCTGCCGCCGGTGCGCCGGGCGATATTTTGGAGACGGTCGAGCCGCCGGCAGCCGTTTCGGATCCGTCGCCGTCGGCCGCGGAGCCGCCGCCGCTGCCGGATATAATGTTGCGGCTGGCTTCGGCGGGCCAGATGCAGTCAGCGCCGCCGGCGTTGGCGCCCGCTCCGGAAGCGGGACCGGTAGAGTCTCCGGTGCCTGAGCTCCGGTCCAGCGATGCGCCGTCCGCGGCCCCGGTCGCGGAGGTCTGCGCGCCGGCATTGGCCGCCGAGGATACCGTGGAGCCGCCGCCCGCCGCCCCGGCTCCGGAAGCCGCCGCTTCTCCGCTATCCGAGTCGGCCGCGCCGACTGCCGAACGCCTCGCGCCGCCGGCTCCTCCGATTGCGGCCGTCCCGCCCGGCCCGGAGGTCCCCGCCGACCCCTTTGCGAAAGAGGAATCCGCGTCCCGAGCGGATGTGCCGGGGTTCACGTTCGGGCGCCGGCAGCGCCGGCATGTGGCTTTGGGGCCGGCGGCGTCTTTCCCGGCCCTGCAGATGCCGGCTCCGGCTTTGGCTGATGCGCAGCCGGAAACAGCGGCTCCGGATCCTTTTCAGGCCGCTCCGCCTCCGCCCAGCGGACCGATCACCGGACCGGGATTTGACTTCACCCAGAATTCACCTACCCCGGCCGTGTCCATAGATATCCCTACTTTCGGCGGCGCGGCTCCGGGGCCGGGTCCGGAGCCTGGCCCGGCGACAATCCAGCCCGGGATGATCCAACCGCTCAGCCCGGAGACTGGCGCGGACGTTCCCGCCACCTCATCTTGGGCGCCTTCCCAGCCCACGCCCGCAGTCATGCCGCCGCCGACTCCGGCCGCCGCCGCTGCTTTTATGGCAGGTGAGCAGCCGGTCGGATCCGGAGCGCCGCCGTTGGAAAGTCTTTTACCCATGACCATGAATTATTCCGCCGGTCTGGCTCCGAGCCCCGCGGCCCCGGCCCCGATGCCGGGGCTAGGCGAGCCCTCCTTTATGGACCGCGTCGCGGGAGCAGCGGCCAATACCCAGGATGTGTTGGCCAAGCTGGCCAAGCCGCAACCGGACCCGACCAAGATCCCCCAGGCTCGGCCCAAGCGCGGACAGATGATGTTCGTGGTCATCGGCATGCTCGTGGGCGTCATGGTCCTGGCCGGTTGGTTCTTCTTGCGGGACTCCCAGGACGTGGGCAATCTGGTGGGCGCGGATTCGGCTCGGGCGGGCGAAGCGGGCGATGGGCAGAGCGAGCCCATGCAGGCTCCCAATATGGCCGCGCCTGCGAGCGTGGCGCAGGTCATGCCCGAGGAGTCGGTTCCGGCGCCTGCGCTGGGCCGACCTTCGGTTCCCGCTCCCTCGGCGGGCTCCGGCATCCGGGATGAGCGGCCGGCGGCTATTGGGCTGGTAAAAGCTTACCCCTTAGACGGCGACCGCGGTACTATCGGGCAGTGGCTGCAGTACTCCTTCGCTGCGGATCCGGGCCAGGCTAATTCCGAGAAGTGGGATGCCGGGGCCATAGAAGAAAACACCTATCTGGTGCAATATACGGTACAGCCTTCGGCCCAGAGCATGCAGGCGGCCATAACCTACCTGTTCGAGGCGGACGTGGCGCGCCGGACCGTGCGGGGCAAGAATCCCGCGGCCAAGGACCTTTTGTCCGGCGGCGGAAGCTCGCGGAATAAGGCCAAGCGGGGCAAGGGCAAAGTTTCGGCTCGGGCTAAAGTCCGCGTCAAGCCTAAAAGGAAGGCCGTGCGCAGGCCGGCGGCGCGGGTGCGGCCGGCGGTCGGATCGATCGACCAGCTGCTTTCAGAGCCGGAGTCCCCGGTCGGAATGGACCCGGCGGCTCGGCCGGATACGGTTCAACCTAATTTTTAGCTCTTGTCCCAGCGGATTATCGTTGGGGCAGCGGCATTTTCAACGACTCGGACACTGGAGCAATATATGTATTGGAGAGGGTTGACAAAATCCGGTTTGGCGGCTACCCTATAACCCCATGTCCAACGGCGAGCATGTAATATCATTGAGCCTTTCGCGCCGGCTGGCCGACCTTCTGGTGGAAGAGAAGGTCGTCAGTCAGGCTCAGCTCAGTGAGGCTCTGGAGGTTCAGCGCGTAAAGGGCGAAAAGCTGGGGACTATACTTATAAGTAAAGGCTTTATAACCGAGGAACGCATCATGCAGTTCCTCAGCCAGCAATGCGGCATAAGTTATATCTCCTTGGTCGGCATGGAAATCCCTCCCGAGGTCATAGCCGTGGTGCCGGAGACCATCGCCCGTCAGCATACGTTGATCCCATTCAATAAGGTCAACGACCATATAACCATAGCCGTGGCCGATCCCTTGAACGTGCTCATACTCGACGACCTCAAGATGATGACCGGCTGCGACGTGAAGGCGGCTTTGGCCTTGGAGACGGAGATCCTGGCCGCCCTGGATAAATACTATAAGTCCGGGACCTCCCAGGAGGCTCTCGACGACATCGTAAAGCAGAGCCAGGCCTCGGAAGACGCCGCCGACAGCCTGGAGCATGTGCAGGAGAAGGCCGAGGAGGATAGCGGGGTCTCGGTCGAGAAGTTCGCCGAGGAAGCCCCCATCATCAAGATAGTCAATCTCCTGTTGGCCAACGCTATCAAGGTCAAGGCCTCGGACATCCACATCGAGCCGTTCCAAAAGGATCTGCGCATCCGTTATCGCATCGACGGCGTGCTCCATGAGCAGCCTTCTCCGCCCAAGAAGTTCCATGCCGCCATGTGCGCCCGCATCAAGATCATGTCCAATCTGGATATATCGGAGCGGCGCCTGCCCCAGGACGGCCGGCTCCGGGTCAAGGTCGGAGAGCATTCCGTGGATATGCGCGTCTCGGTCCTGCCCTGCGCCCCGGGCGAGAAGATCGTCATGCGCCTCTGCGACACCTCGGGCCTCAACGTCCAGCTTTCCAAGCTCGGCTTCGAGCCCGAGGCCTTGGCCGTGTTCAATAAGTGCATGAAGGCGCCTTACGGCATCAACCTGATAACCGGGCCTACGGGCTCGGGCAAATCCACCACGCTCTATTCCGCGCTCTCCAGCCTGAACACGCCCGAACACAACATCATGACCGTGGAAGATCCCGTGGAGTTCCAACTGCACGGCATCAATCAGGTCCAGGTCAATGCCGCCATCGGTTTGACCTTTGCCGCGGGCCTGCGTTCTTTCCTGCGGCAGGACCCGGACATCATCATGGTCGGCGAGATCCGGGACCTGGAGACCGCCTCTATTTCCATCAATGCCGCCCTGACCGGACATCTGGTGTTCTCCACCTTGCATACCAACGATGCGCCGGGCTCCATCACTCGTTTGGGCATGATGGGCGTGGAGCCCTTCCTGGTGAGTTCCGCCTTGCTCATGGTCTTGGCCCAACGTTTGGTGCGGGGCATATGCCCCAAGTGCAAGGAGAGCTATGAGGTGGAGATCGATTGGCTCATAAAATTGGGCGTGCCGCCCGCCCAGCTTCAGGCCCACAACGGCAAGGTCACCTTGTATCGGGGCAAGGGGTGCGATAACTGCGCGGGCACGGGCTATCGCGGCCGGCAGGGGCTCTATGAGATATTGGAGATAACCGATATCATGCGCCAGATGATATTGGACAAGGCCTCGGCTAAGGAACTCAAGGACATGGGCCGCAAGCAGGGCATGATCACGCTGCGCGAGTGCGCTATCCGCAAACTCCTGACGGGCGTCACCACCGTCGAGGAGATGATTCGGGTAACGGCTTCGGATATGGAAGTATAAAAGGATCAGATATGATATCGATGAGCGAGTTGTTCCTGTTGATGCACGAGCGGGGGGCTTCGGACCTGCATATGACGGTGGGCGCGCCTCCCACCCTGCGCATAGACGGCCAGTTGGTGCCCACGCCGTTCGAAAAACTCTCGCACGAGACCGCCCAGAGCCTCATCTTCTCCCTGCTCACGGAAAGTCAGCGCCAGCGTTTCGAGGCCACCAATGAGCTGGATCTGGCCTTCAGCCTCAAGGGTATCGGGCGTCTACGCATGAACGTGTTCCGTCAGCGCGGAGCCATCGGGTCGGCGATCCGGGCCATCCCGTCTTCGTTCCGGACTTTCGAGGAGATCGGGTTGCCCAGCGTGATCTACGACGTCATGAAGGTGCCCAAGGGCCTGATCTTGGTCACCGGGCCTACGGGCTCGGGTAAATCCACCACCATCGCCAGCATGATCGACTATATCAACGAGAACCGCTGCGCGCATATCGTGACCGTGGAAGACCCCATCGAGTATGTGCATAGCCATAAGAAATGCATCATCAATCAGCGGGAGGTGGGGCAGGATACGGAATCCTTCACCGCCTCGCTCAAACACGTGCTGCGCCAGGACCCCAACGTCATCCTCATCGGCGAGTTGCGCGACCTTGACACCATCAGCGCGGCTTTGACCATCGCCGAGACCGGGCATCTGGTATTTGCCACCCTGCACACCACGGATTGCGCTCAGACCATCAATCGCGTCATCGACGTATTCCCCCAGCATCAGCTGGACCAGGTGCGGGTACAGCTGTCCTTCGTGCTCCAGGGCGTGATCTGCCAGCAATTGTTGTCGCATGCCTCGGGCACGGGCCGGGTCCTGTCCTGCGAGGTGCTCATCGTGACCGCGGCTATCCGCAACCTGATCCGGGACCAAAAGATCGAGCAGGTGCAGTTGGCCATACAGACCGGCGGCAAGTTCGGGATGCAGACCATGAACCAGTCGTTGGCCGGACTCTACCGCGAGGGCCGGGTCACGTTCCAGGAGGCGATGCTGCGTTCCCTGGACCCGGAGGACCTGCGCCGGCTGCTGCAGCGGGGCATCTCTCAGACCCCGGCGGGATGACGCGCCGAACATGTGCTAGAATAGGACGACATGCCAGTATTCACATATAAGGCGAAGGGTTCCGACGGGCGCCTGGTGGAAGGCACGGTCGACGCGGATGAGCAGAAGACCGCGGTCGAGCGCCTGCGCGGGCAGAAAATGGTCGTGTTGGAGATCGGCGAGAAGGCGGCCAGCCCGCTCGACGCCGTCATGGCCTTGTTCAAGAGGAAGGGCAAGGTCTACTCCCGCGACCTGGTCTTGTTCTCCCGTCAGCTTTCCACCCTCGTGGGCGCGGGCGTGCCTATCGTGCAGAGCCTGTCCATATTAGAGAACCAGGCTGAGAATCCGGCTTTCAAGGAAGTCCTGGGCGCGGTGCGCTCGGATATCGAGAGCGGTTTGTCCATATCCGACGCCTTGCGCAAGCATCCGGACGCTTTCCCGGAGCTGTATACCTCGATGATCAAGGCCGGAGAATTGGGCGGCATACTCGACACCATATTAGAGCGCCTCACCTCCTACTTGGAGAGCAATGAGGCGCTCAAGGCCAAGGTCAAGGCCGCGATGATGTATCCCATCATCGTGTTGAGCATCTGTTTCGTCATAACCATATTCCTGCTCACTTTCGTCATCCCGCGTTTCGCGACCATCTTCCTCAGCTTTGGAGCCAAGCTGCCCCTGCTCACCCAGCTGCTGCTCGACCTCTCCGATTTCGTGAAGCAGTATTTCATACTCATCGCCTTCTCGCCCGTGGGTTTATGGTTCCTGGGCAAGAAATGGTACAAGACCCCGTCCGGCCAGAAGATAGTGGACGGACGGCTTTTGACCGTCCCGATATTCGGGATCATCCTAAAGAAGGTCGCGGTGGCGCGGTTCACGCGCACTTTGGGTACGCTCATAAAATCCGGCGTGCCCATCCTGCAGGCGCTGGAGACCGTAGCCGCGACCGCAGGCAACGTGGTCATAAGCGATGCGGTGTTTACCGCGCGGGAGTCCATCCGGGAGGGCGGCCATCTCAGCGACCCCCTGAAGAAATCCGGGATCTTCCCCAACATGGTCACGGCCATGATCTCGGTGGGCGAGGAGACCGGCGCCCTGGACACCATGCTGACCAAGATCGCGGATTTCTACGACCAGGAAGTGGATACCGCCATCAAGGGCCTGACTTCCCTTATCGAGCCCGTGGTCATAGTCATAATGGGCACCATCGTGGGCACCATCGTGGCGGCTATGTTCCTGCCTATGTTCGGCATGGGCGAACTGGCCAGCAACATGGAAAAATAGCGGCGCCGCCCGGCGCCGGGGTTTTCGCTTCGCGAAAATCGTCAAAAACCACTATGGGCCCCATAGTCAGGCCGCCTATTCATATTCATAATCCCACTCGCGAGCAGCGCGAGCGAGTCACCCGCCGCAGGCGCAGCAACGTCGCGGATTCAAGCTTTAACGGCAGCCGCCGGCCTTGCGGCCGGCGGTTCCGCGTTCGCTGAAAGCTCGCGCGGCCAATTTATATGAAAATCTTGCGTTACCGACTTATGCCCGGGTTAAACCCGGAAGCGCCTAGTCTTTTACGGATTCCGTCAATCCAGATGAGGGTTGTATCGCATTCTCAGTCGGAATGGAATTCGGCCCCGACAGATATGGCCATGTCGGGTCCGAATCACGCGCCCGAGGCGCGTAAGTGATCGTTGGCGCATCGCCCGGACGCAGTATTTGCCGGGAGCTTTATTTTCCCGGTGAACGCAGCAGCGCCCGGCTCCGCAAGAGCCGGTGGTAGGCCACTCCGAAGCGATGGGCCTCGTCGCGCAATCGCTGCAGCAGGCGCAGCCCGGGGTGGTTCCTTTCCAGGATCAGGCTTTCCGCGCGTCCCGGCAGGAACACTTCTTCGATGCGTTTGGCCAGGGCCGCGAGGCGCGGGAGTCTGCGGCCGGGAGGCAGATCGAGAGCGGCGAGTTCGGCCGCGGCCGCGCTGAGTTGGCCCTTGCCGCCGTCTACCAGCACTAGGTCGGGAAGGGGCTCCCCGGACTCGGCCAGGCGGCGGTAGCGCCGGCGCACGGCCTCGGCTATGGAGCGGGGATCGTCTATGCCCGCGACTTCGCGCAGGCGAAAGCGGCGATAATGCTCGCGGCAGGGCTCGCCGCCTTGGAAGCAGACCATGGAGGCTACCATCTGGCGGCCCTGGAAATGCGAGACGTCGAAGCATTCCACATGATGGGGCGGCGCGGGCAGGCCTAAGGCTTTCTGCAGGTCGCTTACGGCCCGGCTGGATTCCAAGGGCGCGGTCAGGTCTTCGGCGCGCAGGGCCCGCAGGCGCACGCGCTCATCCAGCTGGTCCAGGGCTTGGATGCTGTCGCGCAGTTCGGCGGCGCGCTCGTACTGCAGCCGCTGCGACGCGGTTCGCATCTGGCGCGTGAAAGCTGTGCGCAAGGCCGCGTGTTTGCCGGAGAAGAATAGCGCGGCATTCTCGGCTATGCGGCGGTAGTCTTGCCGGGAGATGCGGGCGCAGCAAGGCGCGGGGCACTGCCGGGTATGATAGTAGAGGCAGGCCTGGATCTTGGCCCGGGCCAGGGGCCGCTTTACGCTGAACTCCCAGCGGCAAGGGCGCAGGGGAAAAAGCCTGCGGCGCCAAAGATAGGCGAGCAGGCTCTTGATGGGGGCGACCTGGGGATAGGGCCCGAAGTAGAGGCTGCCGTCATTGAGCTTGCGCCGGGTCAGGGCCAGGCGCGGAAAATCTTCGCCCAGCGAGAGCCGGATGTAGGGGTAGGATTTGTCGTCCTTCCACATCGCGTTGAAGAAAGGCTGGTGTTTGTGGATCAATCGGCGTTCCAGCAGCAGGGCTTCCCGTTCCGAGGCGCAGGGCAGGTAGTCTATGCCCCGCACCAGCGGGGCCAGCAGGGAGTTCTTGAGATCGGGCTTGTTGGGGTTGAAATATTGGGCCACGCGGCGAGCCAGGTCCTTGGCCTTGCCGATGTATAGTATGCCCTCGCCCGCGTCGCGCATGATATATACGCCGCAGGCGTGGGGAACGTGTCCGCGGTCCGGACCGAGGTCTTTGCGCATCCCATAAATTCTACGACATTTGACGATGGGGGCATGGAAGTGGTTTAATCTCCACCTATGGCAGCCAAGAAAAAGCCCACGCGCCACGCTTCGGCGCTCAAGGCTCACCGACAGTCACTGAAAAGGTATTCGCGCAACCGCGCCGCTAAGAAGGCCATACGTTTGTCCCTCCGTGCGGCCGTGGACGCGGGCAAGGATCCCAGCAAGGCGGGGGAGATGCTCGCTAAGGCTTCCTCCTGCATGGATCGAGCCGCCCAACGTGGTACCATACATTGGAAGACTGCCGCCCGTAAGAAGTCCCGCCTGGCCAAGCGCCTGGCCGCTATCGCGGCCGCTCCGGTCGCCGCCAAGTAAGGCACTTTAGACAGAACATCGGTTCTGTGGAACGGGACGCCCTAACGGGCGTCCCGCTTCTTTATTGCTCAGGCGTTCTTGGGGGCGCAGAGCTCCACGACCAGCCGTTCTATCTCTTGGGCCGGGGAGAGCCAACTGCGGGATTTGAGGGAGACTTCGGCGTCCAGGCAGGCGCGCATATCGCTCCGGAGCCGGGCTGCGCTCACGCGTTTCAAGCCCGCCAGGTAATCCTTGTCCCAGTAGCTGTGCAGGCGCAGGGCGCTGAAGATCTCGGCTTCGCTGCGCCCGGCCTGGAGCAGGCGTTTGGCTCGGAACTGCTTCTGTATCGACGTGTTGATTTGAGCCAGGGCCCGGAAGGCTTGATCATCGGGCTTGCCGTCCAACAGGAACCGGCGCAGATGCGTTAGGCAGGGCTTCAAGGTCCGGGCCTGGATGAGGCGGGACATGGCGAAAGGGTCGGCCGACTTTTGGTAGCCGAGGCAGGCCGCCACGTGTTCCGCGGTGACCTCGGCGGATCCGGAGGAGAACAGCACGGCTTTCTCCAGTTCTTGCCGCAGGATGTTCCAATCCGTGCCGGCTTCCGCGATCAGGGCTTCGGCCGCATCCGGAGTCAGGCGCTTGCCGGATTTTTGGGCCTCGGCCTGCAGGCGAGCGGCCGCGTCCTCTTCCTTGAGGGCGCGGAACAGGCAGACCGCGCCCGCCGCAGCCGCGGCCTTGACCAGGGCGTCCCGAGGGTCCACCTTGCGTTCGTCGCTGAACAGCGCCAGGGTGGTGGAGGCGCAGGGTTCCTTAAGATAGGCGACCAGCGCGGCCTTGGCGGCGGCGGGCAGGCTGGGGGCGTTGACCACCACCAGGCGCCGGTCCGAGAATACGGGCAAGGTCAGGGCTTCGGATAATATGGCCGGGGTCTGGACCGCGATGTCGCCGGAAAACTCGGCCAGGTTGAAGCTATCGGGCTTGAGGCAGGCTTTGAGAAGGTCCGCGGCTTCGGTTTGGGCCGCAACGTCTTCTCCCACGAATAGATATACGGGCCGGAACTTGCCCGCGCGCCATTCCTTGAGTACGTCGGCGTAGCGGGTCTCCATCAATAGGGGTTGGGATTGACCGGCGGCATGGGGTTGTCGGGTTTGGACAAGGGGTCGGTGGATGGCGCGTCGGACTGGATGCGCCGGGCGGACGTGCCCGTGACCGTCCCGAACCCGCCGACTACGCGTTTGACTATATCCCGGGCCAGGGTATCCCAAGCCAGCTCGCGGGCCTGCTCCTCGGTCTTGCCCCCGACCAAAGTGGGGGCGGCGTAGATCAATATGCCTTCCAGGTTCTTCTCCACCCAGAGAGCCTGTCCCGCTTTCTTGCGGTCCACGAATTCCAGGTCCACGAGTATGCGCAGTTTGTAGGACGTGGGAATCAGGCTGGAGTCGTATTGGATGGGGGTATTGAGATAACGGGTTATGGTGACCCAGACCACGCCGTCGGCTTGAGGCTCCGGCACCAGGGGATAGCGCCCGTCGCGCAGGAATTCGTCGCGCACGCGCAGCATGAGCTTGTCTTCCAGTCCGAATTGACCGGTCTTATTGACTATGGGATGCAGGGACAGGCGCCGGATGTTGGAGGGCAGCAGCTGTGGGGTGGGATTGTAGTGGACGTCCTGGGCGCCGCTGCAGCCCGTCAGGACCGCGGCCGCCGCAATTATGAACCGATATCTGCGCATAAGGCTACCTCGCTACTATGTTGACCAGCCGATTGGGCACCACTATGGTCTTGGCCACGGATTTTCCCTGCAGGAATTCTTTCACTCGGTCCAGCTTCAGGGCTGCCGTCTTTACGTCGGATTCGTCCGCGTCCGCGGCGAATACGAAGGCCGCGCGGACCTTGCCGTTGATTTGGACCGCGTATTCCACTTCTTGGTCCTTGAGATGTTTTTCATCGAAAGCCGGCCAGTTTCCGGCCGCCAGGGGTTGTCCGTGGCCTAGGCGCTGCCAGAGCTCTTCGGTGGTATGCGGGGCGAAGGGGTGCAGGAGGATGGTCAGGGCTTCCAAGTCGGCGCGTTCCGGGGCCGGCTGTTTCTGGACCTCGTTGGAGTAGATCATCAAGGCCGAGATCGCGGTGTTGAAATTGAAGGTTTCGATATCCGAGCCTACCTTTTTTATGGTGCGGTGGCGCAGGCTGGCCAGCCCGTCTCCGGCGCCGGGGCTCTCCGCCTCGGTCACGATCTGCCAGACTTTGCGTAGGAAGCGGGATACGCCCTCTATGGAGCGCATGTCCCAGGGCTTGGAGGCTTCGAAAGGCCCCATGAACATCTCATAGAGCCGGAAGGCGTCGGCTCCGTAGTCCTTGATCACGATGTCCGGATTGACCACATTCTTCTTGGATTTGGACATCTTTTCGACCTGGGTATCGAGCTTCTCCCCGGTCGCGGTCAGCGCGGCTTCCCCGTTCTCCGCGAAGGCGACCTCGTCGTATGGGTGGTACACGCCCTTGGCGTCCCGGTGCGAGTAGCTCAGTATCATGCCTTGATGCCGGAGTTTCCGGAAGGGCTCCTTGGTGGATACGAAGCCCAGGTCGAACAATACTTTGTGCCAGAATCGGGCGTAGAGCAGATGCAGCACCGCGTGTTCGGCGCCGCCCACGTAGCAATCCACGGGCAGCCAGGCTTTTTCCAGGTCCGGCGACCAGGCGCAGTCCGGATTTTTCGGGTCTATATAGCGCAGGTAATACCAGCAGGAGCCGGCCCATTGGGGCATGGTGTTGGTCTCGCGTTTGCCCGGGCCGCCGCACTGGGGGCACTTGGCGTTCACCCAGTCCGGGATGGCGGCTAAAGGCGACTCCCCCGTGCCCGTGGGTTTATAGTCCGACACGTTGGGCAAAAGCACGGGCAGGTCGGATTCCGGGACCGGGACCTGGCCGCATTTGGGACAATGGATTATGGGGATGGGCTCGCCCCAATAGCGCTGGCGGGAGAATATCCAGTCCCGCAGCTTGTAGTTGATCATGCGCCGGCCCAGCTGCTTCTCTTCCAGATGCTCGATAGCCTTGGCCTTGGCCTGTGCGGTGGGCAGCCCTTCCCAGGCCGGGGAATTTATGGCCACCCCGTCCGCGTCGAAGGAAGCCTTGGCCAGCAGCGCGGAAAGGTCTCCGGCCGCGTCGTGGGGCCGGACCACGGGGAGGATCGGGAGATCGAACTTCTTGGCGAATTCCCAGTCCCGCTGGTCGTGGGCGGGCACGGCCATGATGGCTCCGGTGCCGTAAGTGGACAACACGTAGTCCGCTATCCAGACCGGTATTTTTTCTCCGCTCAAGGGGTTGCGGGCATAGGCTCCGGTGAACACTCCGGTCTTGTCCTTCTGCAGTTCGGTGCGCTCCAGGTCGGATTTGGCGGCCGCGGCCGCGATATAGGCCGCGACCTCCGGCCGCTGCTGCGGCGCGGTGATGCGGGCGACGAGGCTGTGTTCCGGGGCCAGGACCATATAGGTGGCGCCGTAAAGAGTGTCGGGCCGGGTGGTGAACACGGTCAGCCGGTCTCCGGATTCCAGGGCGAAATGCACTTCCGCGCCTTCGGAGCGGCCGATCCAGTTGCGCTGCATGAGCAGGGTGGACTGCGGCCAATCCAAGTCCGCCAGGTCTTGCTCCAGCCGGTCGGCGTAGGCCGTGATCTTGAGCACCCATTGCCGGATGTTCTTGCGTTCGACCCCGCTGCCGCAGCGTTCGCATTTGCCGCCGAACACCTCTTCGTTGGCCAAGCCGGTCTTGCAGGAGGGGCAGAAGTTTATGGGCGCGGTGCTCTCGTAGGCCAAGCCTTTTTTGAATAGCTGCAGGAATATCCACTGGGTCCAGCGATAATAAGCCGGGTCCGTGGTGTCGACTTCGCGGCCCCAGTCATAGGAGAAGCCCAGGGATTTTATCTGGCGGCGGAAATTCGCGATGTTGCGCTGGGTCACCACCGAGGGATGGGTGCCGGTCTGCAGGGCGAAGTTCTCCGCGGGCAGGCCGAACGCGTCCCAGCCCATGGGATGGAGCACGTCGAAGCCCTGCATGCGCTTCATGCGGCAGACTATATCCGTGGCCGTGTAGCCCTCGGGATGGCCCACGTGCAGTCCGTCGGCGGAAGGGTAGGGGAACATGTCCAGGCAGAAGAACTTGCGGTCGGGTCGGGGCTGGGCGGGGGTCTTGAACAGCCCGTCCTTTTCCCAGCGGGCCTGCCATTTGGCCTCGATCTCGGCCCAGAGTATCCTTTCCGTTTTCACGGAAGGATTATATCATTTGCGCCGACGGGGGAGCGGCCTCAGGGCCGCCGTTTGCATCCGGAACATGCGGTCCCGGCCGCGCGGCGTGGCGTCGTCGTAGCCCAGCAGATGCAGGGCGCCGTGCGCGGCCAGGGTCAGGACTTCGACCAGCACGTCGTGGCCCAGGGCCGCGGCTTGGACTCGGGCCTGGTAGGCGGATATGAAGATGTCTCCGAACGGGCGCTCCCCGGGCCGGGGGCCGGCGTCTTCGGTATAGGCAAAAGCTATGACATCGGTGTCGTGACTGCGGTCCAGATAGCGCCGGTTCAGGGTGCGCATGCGGGCGCGGTCCAGGAACACTATATTGACCTCGCCGGCGGCGCCGGTGCCGCGGTGCAGTATCCGGCGGCAGACGGAGCGGATGCGGCCGGCCCGGCGCGCGGAGGGCGGTAGTAGGTATAGTCCGGATACCCGGAGCGTTACTTTGCGGTTTTTTCCCATTTTCCGAAAGCCTTTATGACTTTGCGCACCAGGGGATGGCGGACCACATCCGCGTCGCTGAGGTGATGGAAGGCCACGCCTTCCACGCCTTTGAGTATGTCCAGGCAGCGCACTAGTCCCGAGGGCGTGCCCTCGCCGAGATCGCTCTGGGTTATGTCGCCGGTGATCACCATGCGCGAGCCCTCGCCCAGGCGGGTGAGGGCCAGTTTGATCTGTCCCAAGGTGGTGTTCTGGGCCTCGTCGAGTATTATGAAGGCGTCGTTGAAAGTGCGTCCGCGCATGTAGGCCAGGGGCACGATCTCGATGACGTCGGAATCCCGCCACAGCCGGAAGCGCTCCGCTCCGATCATGCTGTAAAAAGCGTCGTAGATGGGGCGCAGATAGGGGTTCACCTTCTCCAGGAAGTCTCCGGGCAGGAAGCCCAGGCGTTCTCCGGCCTCGACCACGGGGCGGCTGAGTATTATGCGCTGGACTTGGCGCGTCTCCAGGGCGCGCAGGGCGCAGGCCACGGCCAGGAAGGTCTTGCCCGTGCCCGCCGGGCCGATGCCGAAGGCCAATTCATGTTTTTGGATGGCGTTTATATAGTCGCGTTGGCTCGGGGTGCGTGGGGCGATCATGCGGCCGTTGTGGCCGCGCAGGATGCAGTCCGGGTCCAGCGCTTCCGGAGCGGGGGCGGACGCGTTCCGGCCGCGCTCCGGACTGGTCCGGCGTACGCGATCCAATTGGGAGCGTATGAATCGCGCCGCCTTGGCCACCCGGCTGGGCTGGCCCCGCACCAGCAAGTTCAGGGCGCTGGCCGCGGGGTCTTGGCTGAGGCAGAGCTCGACTCCGTAATCCTCCTCCATCCGGCGCAGGGCCGCATCTTGTTCGCCCAGGATGCGCATGGCTTCTTCCGTGTCGCGCAGATTTATCTTGCGTGTGGTCATGAGGCGGCGGTCTCCTTGATCAGGGCCGAAGATAGGCCCAGCCTTTCGGCCAGGACGCGGGCCGCGCTGCGCAGGGCCGGATCGGCCGCGGCCGCGGCCAGGCGTTCCTGCCAAAGCAGGGTCAGACAGCGTAATTCGAACATATCCAAAGATAATCCGGTGCGCTGCGCGGCGGCCATCCATTGCAGGGCCCGGTCCAGGTCCGGACGCGAAGCGCCGGAGAGGAAACGTTCCAGGGCGGCGCGGGCGCTGTCGCGCGCGAGATCCGCCCAGGGCAATAGGTCGGGACGCAAGCCATGCTCCGCGCAGCGGTCCAGCAGGGGCAGGAGGGCGTCCGAGGCCGCGGGTTCGCCGCGGTTTAGGGCCGGCGCCGCCGCGGCCATCCAGGCCTTCAGGAAATCCCGGCGGGCTTGGGTGCCGGCGGGATCGGGCATGAGCCAGCGCATGACCTGCAGGCGCTCGTGATTCCAGAGCACGTCCAAGGTCCCGAACCGGGGTCCGAAAAGCCGGCAGAGTTCGGCGCGCGTGCCTTCTTCCGGGTCGGACGCTAAGGCGTCGGCCAGGGCCGGGGGCTCGGCCTGCCGGGGCAGGACCCAACAGGCCAAGTCCAGGCGGTCGAGCTGGTGTACGCAAGCCGAGAACTCATGGTCGAGGCAGCAGTCTCCGTCGCGCACGGTCAGGTCCAGCCAGGAAAGGGTGGCGTCGCGGCCGCCGCTCAGGGGGCGGGTGTGCCGCTGCCCGGAGGCTGCGGAGCGGGAGAACCGGCTCGAAGCCTGGCCGGCGCAGCCCACGCCTAAGTGTTCCAGGATGGCGAAATGCGCGGCGGCGCGCTCCGGATCCACGGCCTGCGGCGCTATCTGCCGCGTCCAGATATCCCGGACATCCGTGCCCGGATGGGAGGTCTTGCGGGTGCGTCGTCCGCGTTGGCTGGGGATGGCAGCCAGGCGTTGGCGCAGCTCTTCGCTGCCGTTCCAGCCCGCCCCGGCCGCGATCTCCACGGCCCGATAGGCATGCCGGAGGGCTTGCAGGGGCTCGGGGTCGAGCGGGTCTGCGGAATCGTGATCGTACTCGGCCAGCATGAGCAGGCGATGGCGCTGCATCTCCAGCCCGAGCAGGGCTTGCCGGGATTGCGCAGGGGAAAGATGCCGGCGCGTGCGGCGGGCCAGGAAACGGTCGCAGTTCTGGGCCGTGGCCTCGCCCCAGCGCTGCATATACTCATCCCGGGCCAGTTCGGGAGAATGGAGCAGGGCCCCGGCTTCCCGGATGTATGCCCCGTCCAGCTCTCCGGCCAGCCAGTGCAGGGCGGCGCGCAGGGGCGAGCGCCAGGGCGGCTCCGGCGGCTGGGGCAGGACTTTCAAGGCCACTTCTTGCGGCGGGGGGAACCGGTCCAAGAATGCGGCGGGATTGGTCGGGGGCAAGCCATAGGCCTCCAAGAGCAATAGGGCGCGGCTGAGGACCGCCGGCCCGGGGCGATGTATGAGGCCGTAGACCTCGCCTTCTCCGGCCGCATGCACCAGTTGGGTGGAAGTGTCGGAGCGTTGCTGGGCCCGGAATTTGTGGGCCAGGGTCTCGCCGTCGTGCAGGGCGTCGCCGCAGGCCAGGGCCGCTCCGAGCTCGGGATGCGGGAAGAATATGGCCAGCTCCCGGCCCGGGTGGCGGCGGGATAGCCAGCGGTAGGGCCGGGTCGTGTCCAAGCTGGCAGTCGCGACCGGCTGCCAAGCGGCTGCGACGTGTCCCACCGGCCTGACCCGGTCGGCGCTGGCTGCGGGCAGGAAGGTGAAGCGGAAACCGGCGGCTACCGCGTCCTCCAGGGTGTCTTCATCGGCTGCCAGCCGAGGCAGCCAGAGGCCTTCCGGGGGCCGGTTGAAGCGGGCGGTGAAGTCGTCCCAGCCCCAGCGCAGCAGCGTGCGCCGGTCTTGCGGACTCAGCCGGGGTAGGGGCACGTGCACATAGGGTTGGGCCAGGGCGTTGCCGCGGCCCAGGCTGGCGGCGCTGTCGCGGTCGGCGGCGAGTATCCGGCGATAAGTCTCGGGCCGCCAACTCTGCAGCCAGGCCAGCAGTTGGGGCGTGAAGCTGAATCCGATCTTGAGGTAATTGTTCGCATCGCCCATCAGGAGCCCCTCCGGATCGGGCAAGGGGCGGAATGCCATGGGACCGTAGCAAGCGCCGTGGGCCCGGGCGGTGCAATCCCGGTGGGGGAAGGCCGAGTCCTCGGGATCCACGTCGCCGGTCCAGGGATTGAAGCGCGGAGTACGGATGAACGCGGCGTGCAGGCTGCAGGTCTTCTTCATCCCCTATTCAGCGTACGGGTCGTCTCCCACATCCGAGCTCCGGACTCTTCGGGTCTTGATGATATCGGGCG
>JBAZVY010000005.1:0-29855 GCA_041660645.1 Elusimicrobiota bacterium
TGGCTTATAGCCGGGTCTATTGCGGGGTACATTTCCCGTTCGACGTGGCCGCGGGAACGGTTTTAGGACTGTTGTTAGGTGCGATAGTAGGCGCGGCCTGGCTGCGGTGGACTCTCGCCGGCCGTAAAAGCAAAGCCTGATCAGTAGAGCAGGCGCCTGCGCGGCAGGCTGTCGCGGGCGGCTGGGGCCGGGGCATCCCAATCCGGCAGGGGCCAAGCCGCAGGATCCGGCAGCAGGCCATATCCCGGGATACGGCCTAGGAAATTCCGCAGCCGTTGGGCTTCTTCTCCGGCGCCGGGCCGGAGCAAGGTCTCGCGCAGATGCCGGCCGGTCACGGGGTTGAGCAGGCCCTCTTCCTGCAATCTCTGCCACACCGCTTCGGCGTATATCCTGGACAGTAGCGCATCCGACAATCCGGCCGGGGACTGGACCAGGCGCAAGGCTCCGGTCTGCGGATGGGTCCCAGCGGTAGTCGGCAATAGAGCTGTGCGTTGGAACAGCTTGCGCCACAGCTTCCCGGGGTCCGAGGGGATGGAATCGGAATTGGCTTCGAGGTCGAAGAGCGCGAACGCGGCGGCTTCCAGCGTGCGCAGCGGGGAGCCATAGCTGCGCGCGGCCTGGGCGGCGGACAATAGCTCCGGGGGCAGACGGCGGGAGGCGTCCAGGTAGTGTCCGGACAGCGCCGCGGCCACGTCCGGCAGCCAGGATAGGCGGCTGAGCACCAAGGGCAGGACCTCGCTGAAGTCCGAGCTTAGATTGGCGCCGGAGAATCGGGCGTAGCGGGGGTGCGACAGGATAACGGTTAAGGCATGGCCCAAGCCGTGCAATAAGTTCTCTACGTCGCTGGTCCGGCCGTGGCGCATGAGCCGGCGGCCGTCCGCGGCCGGTGGGCCGGCCCAGAGGACGCACACCGGGACGCGGTATCCGCCGTCCGGAAGATTGTGCCCATGGCTGAGCACGAACACCCCGGGCCGTCGGCCCGGCCCGGCGGCAAGATCCAGGTAAAAATAGCCGAGGATATCGCCAGGTCCCGATCCGGATCCGGCGTCGCGCACTTCGTAGAGTTCCACATCCCGGCGCCAAGACGCGGTTGAGGGCAGGCGGTTGAGGCGCAAGCCGAGGAAACGTTGGAGGATGGAGAAAGCGTTGGCTTTGACTTGGTCTAAAGGGAAGAATGCGGAGATAGCCGCGTCTTGGTCGGGATACAGTTGTCGGCGTTGCTGATCCAGATAATAAGGACGATCCCA
This sequence comes from Elusimicrobiota bacterium, assembly GCA_041660645.1. Lineage (GTDB taxonomy): Bacteria > Elusimicrobiota > Elusimicrobia > UBA1565 > UBA9628 > UBA9628. The sequence continues at coordinate 1,248 of JBAZVY010000005.1, forward strand.
GGCCGCTAGATACCGGCCGCCTTTTTCCCCGAGGTCTTGGTCCCGCGTTTTGCGCAATCCGTTCAGCAGCGACTGGGCCGGAGACTTCAGGCCGCGCGCCATGTCTTTTATCTTCTCTTCGGCTTCCGTTGGCAGCGCCGTCATTCGGCTGGCCTGGAGGTATTGGGCGTAAGAATCTCGCCCCAGCATGCGGGCATAGCGACGGCGCAGTTCCAATATCTCTTGAAGCAGCCGGCCATTGGCCAAGGCGGCCCTATTGTGGTAGATGAATTCCATGCGCTGACGCGCGGTCCGATCTTGGACCGTGGTCAGGAAAGGCAAATAATACTCCGAGGCGGCCGGGATCTGGTAGTTGGCGCCGTTGCGGGGAAGGGTTGGGAGCAGGGCTGCGGGGAAGCCGGAGAGTTCTTCTGCGGACAACATCAGCCGGGCAGCGGAGGCGCCTAAGGCATCGGAAAAAGCGTTCTCTAAAGCCGCGATGCGTTCTTCTAAAAAACGCAGTTCCCGGTTCCGGTCCGAGTCCAGACCGGCGCCGCGGCTTTGGAATTCAGCCAGTTGGCTGCTCAGCAGCAGACGGGGTTCTCCGTCCAGGGGCTCTCTGCGGGCGGCATACTGTTGCAGGGCGCGGTAAAGCTCGCGGTCCGCGTACGCGTCCTGCAAGAAAGCGTTCATGCGTCCGGCGCAAGCCTCCGAGGCGGCGATGGATGCGGGCAAGGTGCTGATATGCGCGATCAATAAGAGAGGCGCCGCGGCCTCCTCCAGGTCCGTCAGGGCGGCTTCTATGGCTTCCGGCGTGTCGGCGAAGTCCCGCGCCGCGGGGGGCACGGTCTTGACCGTGCGCAGGGCGGTGCGGGCGCGGTTTACTGCATCGGAACAACGATCGGAGATCGTCTCCGAGCTAAGGAATAAATCCGGACTAGTCGTCGGATCGAATGCCGCGGCCGGGGGGCATGGATCGAGTAGCCAGAAAAGTATAAAAGCGGCTAGGGGGGATCTTGCAAACCGTAGGCGCGGAGTCATCGCAAGACCGGTTTGAATTCGGTCCAGCCGAACATTTCAGGGTATTCTTTCCAAGGGCCTTCACATTGCTTAGACCAACGGCACTTGGGGCATGCTGGCCCCAGGCACTTTCCTTCTTTTTTTCGATAATTAGCGAAATCAATGACCCCCTCGGCATCAAAAACCAGGGTCGCCGGCATGATCCATTCGGAGGCGCACTCTTCATAGCCTGGCAGCAGGCAAGGGGGGATCGCTTCGGTCATGACCCGGACGCCCTGGCCGCGGCCTACGCGCAAGGCGTCCAATATATATGGGCGGGCCAATTCCTTCCGCGGCACGAGCCAGGATCGGTTTTTTGCGGCGGTGCCTACGATGTGGACGAACGCAAATTGCATCTGAGCGACTCCGAGTTCCCCGAGCAGCCGAGCGGTCTCTGGCAATTGTCTATAATTCGGGCGTGTGATGACCGTATTGGTGAGGATGCGCTGCTTGAGGCGTTTTAGGTTCCGGATGCCGGATACCGTCTGAATGAAACTGCCGGGTGCGCCGGTTAAAAAATCATGGACTTCCGAGTTCGGCCCATGGAGGGCGGGGGAGAATTCGGTCGCTCCGGCGGCGATGAACCTGCGACAGGCTTGTTCGTAAGCGAACAGCCTGCCATTGGTCTGGATCTGTATGTTCGTATAGCCCAGTTTGCGAGCCTGGGCTACCATAGCTAAGACCGAGGGATGCATAGTCGGCTCTCCGCCGGTTATGACTAAGCTCGTTATATTTTTTTCGCGGCCTTCCTTAAGTCTGCGGCGCAGTTCTGGAAGGCTTCTGGGTTGGAAGCGTTCCCGTTTTTCTCCCTGTACGCAGAATAGGCAATGGTTATTGCATTGGAATCCGACTTTAATATCAACGCGGTCACTCATAAATCCGCCTTATGATAGAAAGACAATCGTTTTTCCATAGCAGGCTCATCCAAATCCCCGCTAATATCCAGGGACCGAAAGCGGCGGGTTTTATGATCCCGACCCGCGTATCTATAGGGAACATTTTAGCGGTCTCCTGAAATCCATGGACTTGCGCCCAGGTCAATCCGTCCGGGTATATGCGATCAAAGCGGGAGCGGAACGGGGAGGCGCAGCGGATTTTTTGGATATCGGCTTCGGCCACGATCATGCCGGGGCGGAGTTCTCCGATAGGTATGAGCATGCCGTTTTTGCGGTCCAGATAGCCACTGAGACAATTCCTGCCGATCCCGAGGACCAGGCTGAAAATGACGCCGGCGCGGACGGCGCCGTGCAGCTCCCGCAGCAGCAGGTCCGGGAACAGCATTGCCCCGCCTGCGATATAGACTATCACGGGTAGCGCCGCCCAGAGTCTTAGGCGTATCATGGCCGGGCCTACTGATGCCCAGGCGAAGAAGAGCCCAGCGCTGATCACGCGGCCGTCGAGCAGCCAGCGCATGGAGCTGTTGAGCCTATTGGAAAGCGCCTGCATAAGCAGGAAAACGCAAATAATATTGATGAATAAAACGGCATATTCCTTCCGGTTTTCGTATCCGCGCACCGCCGACTCTTTGAGCAGAAGCGCATGATCCGACCAGTTTTTTTTAGGCCCGTTTTTTTTCAGGTTTATAATCGCCCCATAGCCCTCCCCTATAAGATAGACGATAGCCGCCGGCACGAATATATTCCCCAACATGCGCAAGCAGAGCCAGTGGGGGAAGCCTTTCTGGTCTGGCCCCAATACCGCCGCGAATGTCGCCGCCAGGGCGAAGAGCTTGGCGTCGCCGGCAGGCCAGAGCCCCCACCACCAAAGAGCTATGGATGCGGCCATGCAGATCCCGGCATGCTGGAGCAGCGCGGTATAGAAATTCAGCGGGAATGCGGCCTTTGGAATATGCGGCCAGCCGAAATGGGCCAACAGGCTGTGGCCGCCGTATATGGCGAGCCCTAGGCTCAGGATCTGCGCTCCCAGCAGGAGCAGGCGGTTGGGGATGCAGGAATTATGCCAGTCTTTCCAGGAAATGACGGCTGATAAGACGGCAAAAAACCCAAACAGGGCAGCCCGCAGCAGGCTCATTTTATTCGTCCCAATATGCGCAGTTTGATGTTGTCAGGGGACATGAACACCGGACAGAGCTCTTCGGAGGAATAATATTCGTCCAGCATATAAAGCCCGGCGCAAAGTTTTTTAAGGCTGCAATATCGGCAGCGCGGGGCTTTGGGGTAAAAGGATTCTTGGGCGTCTATCAATCCGCGGTCATCCAGAAAATATGTGGAGCGGGTATCGTTTTTTACAATACGCCTGGTCTCCGTGGATGCATAGGCAAAATCCGCCATGAAACAAAGCGGCACCCGCTCCACGCGGAATGTTTTTTTGGCATCCTCCAATAAGCCCAGGGCCCGATAAAGCTCTAGTTCCAGCGCTCGCAGAGTCGGCACCATCCTCCGGGCGTCTCGGCCATGGTTCAATAAAGGGTCTAGATTGTTCCATACGAAATGCTGGATGAATGGATATTAGGTGATCGGAGTTAAGGCGGTTCAGTACGATATTGATCTTGGTATCTACGCCGAGAGTTCCGGCGATGCTAAGGGTCTTTTTGATGTTGCGTAACGAATCCGGAGTACGAGATAAGGCTGCTTGTACCTGGGACTTGTGGGAATGTACGGACACATGCATGGATCTTAATCCCGCCCGGACCAAGCGGAGGAAGAAGCGCCGGTCCGCGGTTTTTTGTCCGTTGGTGATCATAAGGCAATGAAATTTTCGGGAGGCGGCATAACGAATCAGTCTTTCCAAGTGGGGATATAGGGTGGGTTCGCCTCCGGAAAGACAGACCCCGGCGTTGCCGGCGCGCTGAAAAGAATCCACCAAGCGCATGGCCTGGCCCAATGGGAGGACGCGGTCATTGGCCGGCGCGGAGCAGAAAATACAATCCTGATTGCAGGATCTGACCAGCTGGATGTATCCGAAGCTAGCCATGGGCGGCCTGCAGCGGCTTCGGCGGACCGGCCCGACGAAGATGCGCGATCGGGACCCCGGCGCAACCGGAACGCCGCGCACAGCGGACGCAAGTTCCGCCTTTGTGGAAATATCGGTAGCGCGTGTAGAAGCGCACAAATCCATCCAGGTCCGCTTCCTGGGTCTTTATGAACGTAGGCGGGCGTCGTAGGCTGGTTCTAGGCAGGCAGGCCGGGAGTTCTTTTGCCGGCACACGTCCGTCCCGGCACAAAGAGGCCAAGTCGCGGCAAAAATCTTCCAAAAAACAATAGCGGCAGCGTGCGCCTCGGCAGGGCAAGGGTTTTGCTTCCTGCCACCAGTCGCGCAGGTCCGCGCGCCTTCCGGTCACTTCATCATGCAGTTTTTCCGGAGGCTGGATGAGGGATTCGAACCCGTCCAGATAGCGTGCGGGCAGCCGGTTGGTCCAAAGGGTGATATCCGGCCGCCGCGACAGCGCTAAAGCCTGGCGCAATTGCGGCAGATGCGCGGCCGCGTCGTAGAATATCCGGCGGCGATTGCGCCAAGCGTCGCCGAACGGGGAAAAATGCAAAAGGTCGAATTCGCGGACTCCGAGGCCGATTAAGAACAGCAGGATGTCTTTAAGCTGGGAGACGTTCATCCGATTGACGACTACGTCTGCGCTTACGATCAACCCGCGCCGGGCCAGCGCGTTGCGCAATCCGACGATGGCCTGGGCGAATGAGCCGGGGGCGCGGGTCTGGGCATCATGCAGCCGGGCGGTATGGCCATGTATGGAAAAAGTGATTTCGCGCAAGCCGGCGGCAATCGCGCGGTCCAAAAACTCCGTATAAAAGAACATCCGGCCGTTGGTTATGACCTGGATGTGGGAATACCCCAGATCTCGAGCCAGGGCTACGATATCTATAAAGCGGGGATGGAGCGTGGGCTCTCCGCCGCTGAGAATGATCCGGGAGCAGCGGTTGCGCCGGCCGGTTTTTAGATCCGCGCGGATCTTGGCCCAGGGCGCGGCCCCTCCGTTTTGGTTGGGGCGATCGTGGCAGAATAAGCAGCGCTGATTGCATACCCGGGTGAGGCGTATCCAATGCCTGCGGGAAGTGGATGTGCATGAAGGGAGTTTCGATGCCATCGAATGATTATACTTAAAGGCGGCCTATCGAAGAGTATGACATTTGTCATGGATTGTTTTAGGCATCAAGTGTTATACTTTGAACATGCGGAGGGCATATGGATAAATCAATCCGCGTACACGTAGAAATTTCTTTTTCGCCGCGTACGGTTAGATGGCTGTTTTGCGGACTGCTTTTGATCGGGTGCGCATCGGAACTGGCATCGGAAAATGTCACCTTGACCACCTATTATCCCGCGCCTTCCGGCGTCTATACCAAGATGATAACCACCGCCGATACGTATTTGTCCACCGACGGCGGCAACGTCGGCATCGGCACGCGGCTGCCCCAGACTAAATTGGATATCGTCAGGCCCGCGGGGCGATTGGGGCTGGACATAGCAAATAACGGCGACAGCGTGTTTTCCAATGGCTCGCCATCAGTGGAAAGGATGCGCATTTCAGCGGCCAACGGCTGGATCGGGTTCGGAGTGGCGGCGCCTAGGGCGATCGTGGATATCAGGCAGACTTTGAGCGTAAGCACGCCTAATTGCCGCCGGGTGGCTTTTAGCGTCGCGGCCGGGGTGACGGCGTGCGCGGCCGGAGAATATGCTACTTTTGTCGCAGGGCTATATGCCAACCAGCAGGAGCAATCGCAGCCGCTTATCGGGGGCTCTAATGTGCTGGTCGTCCAGACGGGGACAGGGCCGCAAGCTTATAGCGCCGGAGATGGGTATATGCAGTGCTGTTGGCCGTGACGGGTTCTAATATTACTTCCGGTCGGAGAGGTCATTGCTAAGTAAGGCCATCATAGTGATAGTCGGGTCGTGGTTTTTGGCGGCGTCCCCTTTCGCGTTATCGCGGGCGGCGGCGGCGGAAAGCAAGCGGCAGCCTCCGAATCAGGAGGCATTGGCGCACAACAGAGCCACCGTGCAGAAAATGTTGGCGCAATATGCGCAGAAGCCAGAAGGATGCACGACTTTTTTCTCCGAACCGCGTAAAGTCATTAATTTCGTGTTCGACTATACGGCGGGCTCCAGCAGAGGGCCATCCGGCCAGTTGAAGGCGCTAGCTGAAAGGATAATCGATTATGGCGCGTGCCAAGGGGTGGCTTTAAAGACTTCGCGCGGGTGCGATGATATAACGCAATCCGGGCAATCCTCGGGAATATCGAAACAGTGCGTGATGAGGATGGGGGAGGTGGAATTCCTGCGCTCAGCGTTCATGGCGCATGCTCCGGATATGTCCGCTTGTGAAAGATCCAAGGGCGATACCGCTCAAGGCAAGATGCATTGTTCGAGATTGATCGGGGTGTTGGGGGATTTGAATGGCGCCCGTTGCCAGGGCGATGCCATGTGCCTCGGCTTGGTTCGAGCTTTGAAAGCCGGGAAGAGCGATTTTTGTCCTAGGCAGAACCAAAAAGCAGATCCGGTTTGCGTGGATATGGCGAATTTTGTCTCGACCGTGCAGGGGGGGACGCCTTGCCGTTCTTGGGAATGCGCGCCGCGCGTGACCCCGGCGAATTGCAGTTATCTGCAGACCTGGGCTGATCAATTCTGCAAGGCGTTGCCCGCGTTGCGCGGACAGAACAGGGAGCGATTCGATGAAGTGTTCATCAAAATTGTCTTCGGCGGGTAAGGCGGGCCGCAGCGTGCGGTTGAAATTGGATTGCAGGCTTTATCCGGCCGAAGCCTTGCAGGCGGCTTGTTATGCCTTTCATGGCCGCGCCCAGTGCACTATGCGAATGCGGGGGCGCTTCGCCTATATTGAGATCGCGTCTTCAGATCAGGGACGGGAACCGCAGTTAACGGCCCAGGAATTCGAGCAGGAAGCGCTGCATCAAACCATCCGTCAACGCGTAGCCCAGGCCAACCAAAAATTGCGCGAATATATCACCATCCAGGCGCTATGCGCGTGCCAACAGGTCAAGGAGTCGGGCAGTCCGGCTTTGGACCCAGGGTTGGAAAAGCAGATGGAAAAGCTTTTTAAAGATATAGATGAGAAAGGGGGGGGCGGCGATCCTCTCGGCATAACCATACCGTGGGAGCAGAAGCATAAGCGGGCCCCGATAGGTAAATGAACTTAAATCCGCAAGTCCTGCGTAAGCTTGATCTAGGGAGCTTGGCGCAATTTTATTTTAAAAAATTCAACGATGGGCGTTATTTGCTCACCAATGATTCTGGACGGTATTGTTTTCTTAATCAAAGCCAATTCGATAAATTTTTATCCGGGAAAGTGCCGCCGGGGACCGCCCTTTTCAATGATTTAAAAACCGGCGGGTTTTTAAAACATTATTTAGATTTCAATCTCCTGTCAGAACGCTGGCGCGCGCGCCATGAATATCTTTGGCAGGCGACGTCGCTTCATATCGTGGTGGTTACATTGCGCTGCAACCATCATTGCGTTTATTGCCAGACCAGTTCTGAGCCCATGGATGCGCGGAATCGGGATATGACTCCGGAAACCGCCCGCAGGACTGTGGACAGGATATTCGAATCCCCGAGCCCCGCTATCACCATAGAACTGCAGGGCGGAGAACCTCTGGCTAATTGGCCGGCAGTCCGGACCCTGGTTCGATACGCGCGCGAAAAAAATCGGACCGCGAAAAAAAAGCTTCATCTTGCGCTGGTTACTAATTTGAGCCTTATGGATGAGGGCAAATTGTCCTTCCTCCTTAAAAACGAAGTGTCGTTGTGCACCTCCTTGGATGGGCCTGCGGCTATCCATAATCATAACCGCGTGTTTTTAGGCGGATCCAGCCATGCCATTGTCGTCCGGTGGTGGAAAGAGATCCGGCGGCGAACCGTACGGCAAGCGTTCCGTATAGACGGGCTTATGACGACCACGCGATTTTCCCTGGCTTATCCGGAAAAGATCGTGGATGAGTATCTGCGGCGCGGCGCTTACGGCATGTATCTGCGGCTGCTTAATCCGTTCGGATTCGCGCAAAAAACCTGGGCTGCGATAGGATATTCGCCGGAGGAATATCTGGTGTTTTATCGGCGCGCCATGGATTATATCCTGCAAGTCAATCGCACGCGCCGGCAGTTCTTCGAGCAAACCGCCCGGGTTTTTCTTCAAAAAATCCTTACCGATGAGGACCCGGGTTTTATGGATATCCGTTCTCCTTGCGGCGCGGGCATCGGCCAGATGGCGTACAATTATGATGGCAAGGTTTACACTTGCGACGAGGGCCGTATGCTGGCGGAGACCGGGGACGATTCTTTCCGGCTGGGATCGGTGGGCAAGACCACTTATGCCGGGTTAGCGCAGGCCCTGCCGGTGCGCACCTTGGCGATGGCTTCTCAATTGGATAATCAAGCGCATTGCTCGGGGTGCGTGTATAAGCCGTATTGCGGCATTTGTCCGTTATGCGAGTATGCGCAGCATGGGGACCTGTTTGCCCGGCCGAGTTCGGCGCAGTGCCGTATCCATATGGGGATTTTGGATTATCTATTTGAAAAGATGCGGGACGCGAAGAACAAGGCGGTGTTTGCCGGCTGGTTGCGTAAGGCAGGGAGGGATAGGTGAAAAATAAGAGAGCACGAAAAGTGCGCAAGAATTTGGCGATGTTTTTAACCAGCGAAGAAGGGAAGATCCTGAAGGGCAACGTGGTGAAGACGGCTACGTTTTTGGGATTGTTGGGAGCCGCCATGCTGCCTGGCGATGACGCTCTGGCGCAGCATTCCAACTATTTGCACAATTCCGGGGGTACGGGCGCGCACTATAGCCACGGCTCCCATGCCTCCCATGCCTCCCATGCCTCCCATGGTTCCCATAGTTCCCATAGCTCCGGCGGCTGGTGTTGATGTCTCCAGCATGCGGGCGTCTTGGGAGTTTTTGAAATCCTATAAGGCATTTACAACTCCGTAAAGAGGCGCATTTGTTGAATCATGGCTGTACGGATCTGCGCCGGAGGATGATTGTTGCGGCTGGGCCTTCTGGGCGCGCAGGCGCGCTGTTTTTGGGTAGTTGGGCGGACCTGGTCTCCCATGGGGTCGTCGCCTCCAAGTCCGGATACGCCGCTTTTGAATTAGCTATCGGGTCGCGCGCGGGCTTGGGCCGCATACAGATAACGCATGTGCAGGCGGATGGCCCAGGCCTGTCCCCGGCGCAGAGGCGCCGGGCCGTAGCGGCAAAGGCGGCGGCGGTCTTCAGTGCGATTGAAAAAATCGCAAATCGATCCGCGGATTGGCCCCTGGAGCTGGCCCGGTCGCTTTTGCGCGATAGTTGCGAGTTCGGATGCGCGCGGGCAACTATCCCTATAAGTTGTGAATACGATATTATACGGCGCCAGGCGAGCAAAATCAGTTTGTATGCGAGCGCTTGTCCTCCGGAGCAGATGCGGCGGTTGGCTCTTAGGATAGGGCATGATCCCAAGCGTTGGGCTAGGCAAACATCCCAAAAGGACTTGGATTGTATAGGGGTCGATCTCTGGGCCGATGGGACAGCCGGGCTTAAGGTATATGAAAGGCAGCCATTCTTACCAGATAAGATCAGCGATCCGGCTATAAAACGCAGCTGCATAGCCATAGCCCGGCGCCATGCGGTGCGGGACCTGCTGTTTTTACGCCGGGTCTCCTCGACTGGGGATCTGGCGGCTCCTGCCAAGACCATCCTTCGACTGCAGGACGGCATAGAAGGGGAAGCGCTGCCTAGCGTGGCGGGGCTGGCTTCGTATAAGGGATTCTTGACCCAGCATGAACAGCTGTCGAGCGGGCTGCGCATATGTTATGTGGGATTTGATGATAAAAGGGAACTGGAAATATGCATGCGGCCGGGTCTGCCCCCATGGGCGCGGGTATGAGGGATTTCCCAGGGACTTTGGCGGTCTATCTATCTGATCGATGCAATGAGCATTGTCCTTATTGCTATGTATCTGTCCAGCAGCGATCTTCGGCTGCGTTGTCGTTTGAACAATTGCGGGAGGGGCTGGATTATTTTCTGAGCCACTCCCGCCGCCTGGGAAGGAAGATATTGTTCATGGGGGGGGAGCCCCTACTGCACTATGCATTGCTTAGCCGGGCTATTCGGCATGTTCGCACGCACGCCGACGGCGGCCTGGGGGTGAGCCTTTTTACCAATGGCACGCTCCTAAGCAAAGAACGGCTTGAGTTTTTTAGAAGTCATAAGGTGGACGTAATCGTACATGCGCGAGCGCAGGGCCAGAGCGTCCCGCTTCGGGGGCATTCGAAAGCAGGGGTAGCGGTCAATGTCGTCCTTCTGCCGGGGGCTCTGCCCGGGGCGCTGCGGAGAATCCATGCTTTATACCAAGCCGGATTCCGCAGCATGTCTATTGCTCCGGATATCACCAGCCTTTGGAGCCCGAGGGATGTGTGCAGGCTGCAGGCGTGGTTGATCTGTTTTTCTAGTTATTACAAAGGGCTTTTGCGCCGCGGGCAAGGATTTGAAGTCATCAACATCCGTAAGGTCATGGATGCCTCCGGGAAAAGTGAACGGGAAGGAAAAAAGATGCGCCCGGCATGCGATTCGCTGGTTTTGGCCGCTGATGGACGGTTCTATGCTTGCGATAAGATGCTGGGCGCCCCCTTGGCCAGCCTGTCCGAAAAAAACATCGGATCTCCCAGAGCGGGGCTGGACATGGTCGGGCGGGAGGAATATTTTAGCAAGGCATGGTCTTGCATCCGCAGCGCTATAGGGGCGCATGGATCCGTGCCGTATTGTCCGATCGGGGTTTATGCGAGTTGGGAGGCCGGCCGCTTTCGCCGCGCGTCGGGCTCGGACTTTGAGGCCCGGGCGGTCGGATTTTACCGCGTTTCCACCAGTCTTTGGCATTGCTGGCAGGAGCTGGTCAAGGATTGCGGCGATGTCGCGCTCTTTAGGGAGTTGCATAGAATTTTTGATGCATGAACCCAGCGTCGGCGCCGGGGCAGGAATAAGATGCCGGATCTTAAGATAGGGCGGATAAATGGGATTCAATAAAGAGATTTATTCATTGAAGCTGGCCATAAACACCGCGTGCAATTTGCATTGCAAGTATTGTTTTGTCAAAAAGAAAAATCAGTTCATGTCCCGGCGGGTCGCCAAAAGGGCAGTGGATCTTATACTGGGATCTGCGGGCAGGAATAAATTAATAAAAATCTATGGGGGCGAGCCGCTTTTAAACTTCGGCATCCTGAAGGACATTGTGCTTTATGCCAAGGCCCAAGCGGAGAAGTTGGATAAAGATTTGGTGATCAGCCCCTGCACGAACCTGACGTTGCTCACCAAAGAGCAGGTGATGTTTTTTAAGGAACAAGACCTGCGTCTGGCTATAAGCACGGACGGCGATGAGGCGGCGCATAACGCCAATAGGATATTTAAAGACGGGACGGGGTCGTTTGCGAAATTCAATAGGAATCTGGATGCCCTCTTGAAGCATATCCCCGAAACAAGACGCGCCGCGAATTTGGGGGTCACGCCCGCCTTGGCCCGCGCGGTATTCTCCAATTTCGCATATTTGATCGAGCGGGGTTTTGACACGGTCAATCTGGAGCCGATTCAAGGCGTGCGCTGGTCCGACCAGGAGCTGGTTGATTTTAAAAAAGGAGTGATGAGAATAAATCGCCGCATTCTGGATAATATCCGGAATAATCGTAAAAATATATTTTTGACTCCGATAAATCGAGAATTGAAATACCAAGAGCTGAGCGAGGCTGAGCATAAGTGCTTGTTTTATAGCGGCATTGATGTTTATCCGGCAGGGGATATTACATTTTCGGTATTTTTCATGAACGCGTTGAATCCGGATCGGCATTTCGCAGGGAACACGAAAAGGATTTTATCCAGATACCGGGATTGCCGCTATGAAAAAGGCAGCGGGCAATGCGGATCGTGCCGGAGAGAATATTATCGCGACTCCAAGATCGAGCCGTCTTCGGCCAGGGCATTGCAGCTGCGGAACCTGTTGTCGATCGGTTTTGCGAATAATCTTAAAAAAATGGCCGCGCAGGACATGAAATACAGCGGCTATATCGGAGAGGCCAAGGAGCATATTTGTTTTTGATGGTTCGCCGCCGCCGCGGCCAGCGAGGGCTATGGGTATAAAAATGATAGTCGCAACTCCGGGGATGAAGCGCATCCGGGCGGATGCGATCGCGCATCTGAGCGGCGGGGTCGATTCGAAATGCGCCAGCGCTATTTTTGCGAGAGATAACCCGGGGAAAAAAATCGTGCTGGTCACCTATAAATCCGCCATGGAAATACTCGTTGAGGAATCCGCGCAAACAGCGGCGGAGCTCATGAGGAAGTATAAAAATATCGCAGCCCATTATATAGTGGAAATACCGGATGCCACGATCAACCAGCTGATCGTAAAGAACCAATTTTTATGGCAGGGAAAAGCCGCTCCGGGGCCCTGCGGGATTTGTTCCAGCCTGTGGCTGGCCGCCTCCATATACCTGCATAAAAACTTTTTTAAAGGCAGGACGATCATAGAGGGCATGCGATTGGCGGGTCTTGAGTTCCGGGCGGGGCATGCTGAAATGAGGAAGTATTTCGCTCAGAGATACGGGATCGATGTCGTCACGCCGGTTTTGTTTGTTAGCGAGAAAGAAAAAATATTGAAATTGGCGAAGAAGCTGGGGCTTTCTGGGGCTGGGCATCAAGGGGTTTGTCTATTCAGGAAGTTCCATGGATTTGAGATGCCCAGATCCCGCAATCCCCAAGAGCCGCTATCGATCGAGGATAAGAATAGATGTTTTAAGATTTTCAGAGTATTCCAGTATCTGTTGAAAATCAACGGCGTCCAGGGCGACGACGTGGTGATCGCTGGGCCGCAGGGCTTGTTATAACCCTGAGCGTTTAAATATGATATATGTCATATTCGTAGCTTATGACATTAGAATTCCAATCCGTGCTTAAGCTGTTTCGGGACACGCCGCCATTTTCCCGCCTGCCGGCGCAGGAATGCGCCGCGTTGGCGCGCCGGGCGCAAGAGAAGGTTTTTCAAGACAAAGAAGTGGTATTCAATGAGGGCGCGCGGGCCGGCAGCGGCTGGCTGGTTTTTTCCGGGCGCGTCCGGGTGGTCTCATACTATAAGCAGGCCCAACAGATGCAGTTGGAGCTGCTGGCCAAGGGGCAGTTGTTCGGGGTGTTTTGCCGGGTCGGTTCGGAGAGCGGCGTCTATCCCTGCACGGCCGTGGCTGATGGCAAGTTGGTGGCGCTGAGGATACCGGACGCGGTTTTTTGGGAGCTGCTCCGGCGTCATCCGGAAGCCTGCCGAGAGACCTGCCGGCTTTGCGCCGAACGGCTCAGTCTTATGCAGCGTCTGGTCGGGCTGGGCCGGGAGAGCGCGGAGTTCCGGGTGGCGGATGTGCTTTATCGTAATTTCTTGGTGCATGGGGCCAAGGTGCATCTGACCCGGCAGAATATAGCCCTGCAGATCGGAGCCACCATAGAGACCGTGTTTAGAGTCCTGGCCGCGCTGCGCCGACAGGGCTGGATAGAGACGGCCCGCGGCAGCATATTAATCAAGGACCCGGCGGCCATAGCCGGATATGTGCGTCGGCGCAAGGGGAGATAAGGCTATGCCCGATCCGGAAGCGGTGGTGGTGGGCGGGGGTCCGGCCGGGCTTTGCGCGGGCTTGCAACTGGCGCGGGCGGGCTACCGGACGGTGTTGATAGGCAAGGACCGGCTCGGGGGGCAGGCTAGATTTTTGGGGAAGATCGAGAATTACCCGGGCTTCCCGTCCGGGGTGGACGGCGGCGTGCTTATGGACCGCTTCATCCGGCAAGCCCGGAGGTGGGGTTTGCGGACCGTGCGCGCCGAGGTGCGCACGGTGGCGTGGGGCCGCTCCGGGTTCAAGCTGGAATTGACCGGCCGCCGTAGGCTCTGGACCCGGGCCGTGGTCTTTTGTCCGGGGGCGGTGTCCCGGAATCTGGATCTTGCGGCCGCGCGCAGGTTATGGGGACGCGGAGTGCATAACGCGGCTTTCGATGACGCGGCGCGCTGGCGCGGCCGGGATGTGGCTGTGGCCGGGGGCGGCGAGGCGGCCGCGCATCAGGCCTTGGCTTTGGCTCGGCATGCCCGGCGGGTATATCTGGTGTGCCGCGGCGACGGACTCAAGGCGCACCGGCTTTTGCAGCAGAGATTGCGACGCTGCCCGCGCTTGGTCAAGGTCATGGGCGCGCGGGTCCGCGCTTTGCGCGGCGCCCGACAGCTGGAGGCCATGCAGTTGGAAGGCCGCCGCGGCCGGATTTGGTTGAGGGTAGGGGCTTTATTTGTGTTGGTGGGCAAAAAACCTGCGGTCCGGCCTTGGCCAAAGGGCCGGACCCCGAGCGGGTTCTTCGTGGCCGGAGATGCGTCCGGAGATGTGCCCCGGCAGGTGGTGATAGCGGCCGGAGAAGGCATGAAGGCGGCTATGCGCTGCATGGCCTTTTTAGAGGGCAGGCCGGAGCCGGCATGAACATCATAGAGCGCCGCGAAGTGCCGGGCTTGGCCGTTCTTTACCTGGGCGAGGCCGGGGGCGATCAGCGGCGCATGGAGTTCGTAGACACCATGGAGCCGGGAGTGCCCAAGTCCGAGAAGTGGGTGATGATGATCTCCACCCAGCTGGGCTGTGCCGTGGGCTGCCGCATGTGCGATGCCGGGGCGGCCGGCTATAAAGGCAACCTCACCGTGGATGAGATGTTGGCCCAGGTGCGGTTCATGGTGGTGCAGAATCCGGATTTGGACATACGGCGCCACCCCAAGGTAAAGGTCCATTTCGCGCGCATGGGGGAACCGGCTTTGAATCCGGATGTGCCCGAGGCCATGGCTGCCTTGGCCCAGGAGTTCCCCAACCCCGGGCTCATCGCCAGCGTGTCTACCGTGGCGCCCAAGAGCCCGGCCGTGGCCCCGTTCTTCACCCAGATGCGCCAGGTCAAGGATAAGTTCTATCCCGGCGGCCGGTTCCAGCTGCAGTTCTCCCTGCATGCCACGGATGAGGCTACGCGCAGTTTGATAGTCCCCATAAAGAAGTGGAGCTTTGCGGAGGTGGCGGAGTATGGCCGGCAATTCGTGCGCGCCGGAGACCGCAAGATCACATTGAATTTCGCCCCATCCGAAGGCCAGCGCTTGGACCCTGCGGTGATCGCCCAAGAGTTCGACCCCAAGCTTTTTTTGATCAAGATAACGCCTATCAACCCCACGCTCTCCGCCGACCGCAGCGGTTCCACCCACGTCTGGCATCAGGCGCCGACCGGGATCCAAGAATGCAGCCGGGCATTGGAACAGCGCGGGTTTAAAGTCATACTCTCGCCCAGCTTCCAAGAAGAGATAGACTCCGAGACCTCTTGCGGACAACTTTGGTCCCAGGGCATGAAGACCGCGGCCCAGAGCATCTTGCGGGCGGCGGATAAAGAAGCGGACAGCTATGTGAGCGTGGACAGTTTGCCGGCCAAGGCGGAGGCCTGGATGCGGGAGATCGGCCGGATCCGGCCGCGGGGGCCGGGATTCCAGCTGGGAAAAAGCGGGCTTTTGATCGTGGATATGCAGGAATTCTTTTTAGACCGGGGATCGCCGGCTTATCTGCCTGCGGCCCGGGCCATATTGCGCAATGTGAGGCGTCTGGCCGAAGTCTTCCGTCAAGCCGGCCGGCCCGTGCTGTTCAGCGCGCACGCGCAAGCGGATACGGATAAAGACGGCGGGCTTATGCTCCAGTGGTGGGATAAGGTATGCAGGGCGGCTTCGCCTTGGGCGCAGGTGTCCGGGATTTTAGAGCCGAAGGCAGCGGATGTGTACCGTAAGACCGGATATAATGTTTTTTCCAACCCGGAAGTGCAAAAAAGGATTTTAAAAGAAGGGGTTTCTCAGTTAGTAGTGGTTGGAGTAAAGACCGACCTTTGCGTGGAATCAACGGTTCGAGCGGCTTTTGACCTTGGGGTGTCCACGTTCGTGCCTGCAGATGCTGTAGCCGGAAATACTGAAGAGCAACATTTATCCGCGCTTAAAGCCATGGCTAGAGGTTTTAGCCGGGTAGTCTTGGCGGATGACGTGCTGGCCGGCAGATAGCCAGCGCCTACAAGCATCCGGCCTATCCGTCTCTCGCGGCTCGGCTTCAAAAGAGCTAAAATACAGATTCGAGGTACATATATGAAGAAGGTACTTTTGACCAGCGTCTGCCGTCCTTTGGGGCCTAAACAGGGGGATGCTTCCAGCGTCGGTTATGAACTGCTTTTTGGCCAGGTCACCAGGGCCCAAGGCATATTCAGCCCCCGGGCCGTGCATCACCATTTTTCCTTGGAATACATCGCCGCCAACATCCAGGCTCCCACCGTGGTCCTGCAATATCCTTCGCGCCGAGAACTGATCCGTGAGCTTAAGAAGGGATACGATTACGTGGGGGTGTCCTTCATCCTCGCGACTTTCCACCATATGAAGTCTTTGTCGGCCCTCATCCGCAAGCATGCGCCGCAGAGCAAGATCGTGTTGGGCGGCTACGGCGCGGTGTTGGGCGAAGAGGCGCTCAAGCCTTATGCCGACCATATCTGCCGGGGCGAAGGCGTGGAGTTCTTCCGCGCCTTGTTGGAGGAAAAGCACGGATCCAAGCAGTATAAGCATCCTTTGATCGTGAGCAAGCTGCGCATGTTCTCCAAACATGTCAGCAACACGGGCATGATATTCGCGGGCCTAGGTTGTCCCAACGGCTGTGATTTCTGTTCCACCTCGCATTTTTTTAGGCGCCAGCATATCAAGCTCTTGAATACGGGCCGGGACATCTTTAATGTCATAGAGCGCTATCTGGACATGGACCCGCATATGTCGTTTACGGTCATAGACGAGGATTTTTTGCTCAATAAAGAACGGGCCCTGGAGTTCCGGGACGCGGTGATCAAGTCCGGAAAACCGCTATCCATATTCGCTTTCGCCAGCGTCAAGGCCTTGAGCCAATACCGGATATCCGAACTCATAGAGATGGGCATAGACGGGGTCTGGATAGGTTATGAGGGCACCCGTTCCGGATACGAGAAGCAGCAAGGCCGTCCCGTGGCCGAACTGTTCCAGGAACTGCGGGAACACGGGATAACCATATTGTCTTCCATGATCGTGGGATTCGACTATCAGGACAGCGAAGTGGTGCGCGCCGAGCATGACGGACTCATGAAGCTTAAGCCGTCCTTGGCGCAATTCATGATCTATGGTCCGATCCCAGGCACGCCCTTCTACGACCGGGTGATGTCCGAAGGCCGGCTGCGGGAGGACTTGGTCTCCCAGCCCGAGACTTTTTACCGCAAGTGCACGGGATTTACGGCCATGGTCAAGCACCCAAAGCTCAGCGCGGCCCAGATCGAGGACCTGCAGAGCTGGTGTTTCTCCGAGGATTATCGCAGGTTGGGGCCGAGCGTGTTCCGCATCGCCGAGACCTGGCTGTTGGGATATCAAAAGCTCAAGGCTGCCGCCAATCCCATCCTGGCGCGCAAGGCCCAGAGCATAGCTCGCGACTTGCGCAAGGTCTACCCTATATTCATAACCGGCCGGCTGTTCGGGCCTAACGCCCGGATCCGATCCTGGATCGGCGAGCTGGAACAGCGCGTTTACGCGGAATTGGGCGCGCCGACCTGGAAGGAGCGTTTGGAATCCGCGGCCGCGATCGGAGCCGCGGTCTGGACTTGGGCGGCGCTCCAGCTGGATATCGGCCAGCATCCCAGACTGCAGCGCACCGTACACCGCATGCCCGGCTCTTCCTGGGTGGACCATCGGGTCTGGGAGGGCTTGGCCGCGCGTTGGAAGGCCGCGGATTTGAGGTTGAACGTGGAGTTCCTGCACACCCGCAAGCAGGTGTGGCTGCGTTTCGAGGGGCGCATGAATCAGCGCTCGACCGAGGCGCTATGGCAGGATATGTGCAATTCCCTGGAGCGCTGCAAAGGCCGCATCATCCTGGATTTCAAGCGCCTGCATTGGGAAGGCGGGCAGATGTCTCCGGAAATGCGCCAGAAGCTGGCCGAGTATCGTTCCCGGGTCAGCCTGGTCCTGCCCAAACTGCAGCACGCGCATCCCGAGATATTGATCCTGGCCAACATGTTCCGGCATTACAAGGATGGCTTCGGGCTCTGATCGCAAGCTGGCCGCCTTGCGCCGGCGCATAGACGCGCTGGACCGGGCCTTGGTGCGCTTGCTTAAAAAGCGGTTGGCTTTGGCCAGGGATGCGGCTCGGTTCAAGTCCCGGGTGCTCGACCGGGTCCGGGAAGCGGCGGTGGCGCGGCGGGCATCCCGGCTGGCCGGGGCGGATCGCAAGCCCGTGCTTCAGATCTATCGGGCAGTCATCGGGGCCTGCCGCAGGGCCCAGATACGATAACCGTCAAGGCGCGGTTTTTTTAAGATTTTTGACCTGATATTCAGCCCAGGCTTTATTCACGTCCCATAATCTCAGCGTGGAATCCTCGCTGCCGGATAGAGCCAGCCTGCCGTCCGGAGAGAAAGCCACCGAGCGCACGGCCGCGGTGTGGCCGGTCCAAGTCTGGATGTTGGCGCCGGTGGCTACTTCCCAGAGCCGGACCGTATAGTCGTTGCCTCCGGATAGGGCCAGGCGGCCGTCCGGAGAAAAAGCCACCCAGTTGACCTGTTCGCGATGGCCCTTCCAGGTGGCCCGGAGAGCGCCGGTCTGAGCGTCCCAGAGCTTAAGGCTGCCTTCCCGGCCGCCGGTGAGGGCGAGTTTGTCGTCTGGAGATATATCCACGTCTAGGATCAAGCCGGTAGGCCCGGCCAACGTGGTCAGGACCTTGCCCGTGGTCGCATCCCAAACCTCGGAGTCTCCGCCTCCGGCCAAGGCCCGGGTGCCGTCGCGGGAGAAGGCCACGGCCTGAACGTAGTCGGTGTGCCCGGCCCAATATCCGACCTCTTGGTCCGCGGCGAGGTCCCAGAGCCGCAGGGTCCGGTCGCTGCCTCCGGATATGACCTTAGTCCCGTCCGGGGATATCTGGGCGGTGTAGACGAATACGCCGTGTCCGGGCCAAGTCAATGTCGGCTTGCCGGTGGCGACGCTCCAGTTCCGGAAAGACAGCATATCGCTGGCCGATAGCGCGGTCTTGCCGTCAGGCGAAAAGGCCACCGCGGCCAGCGGCGTCTCGTGGCCCTCGAATACGGCCAAGGTCTTGCCTTTGGCCGTGTCCCAGATCCGCACGGACTTGTCCCGGCTGCCGGATATGGCTTGGCTCCCATCCGGGGAGAATGCCACGCAGGTCACGTCATCTCTGTGCCCGGGCCAGACCGAGGCGATCCCGGCTTGGGCCGGGGCGGGCAGAGTCAGGCCGGAAATCAGGCTTAATAGGGCGAGGATGCGGCGCGGTTCTTGGTCCATTCCGGGATGATAACAAAAATCAGCCGGCCAGCTCTCCGATCAAGTCATAGGCATGCGCCTGGGTTATCCGTACGGGTTGGATGGCGCCGATCCGGGGGCGCTCGCCCATGAACAGCACGCTGCCGTCTACCTCCGGGGCTTGGCCTGGGTGGCGGCCTTGGAACACCCAATCGCTGTCCTGGTGACTGCCTTCTACCAGGACGTCGAGCACCCGGCCCACTAGGGCTTGGTTCTTCTCCCGGCTGATGCCTTGCTGCAGTTCCAAGAGCCGATGCTTGCGGTTTTCCTTGATCCGCGCCGGCGCCGGATCGCCCAGCTTATAGGCCGGCGTGCCTTCTTCCGCCGAATAAGTGAACACTCCCAGGTGTTCGAATCGCGCGGTCTTGACGAAATCGTATAGGTCTTGGAAGGCCGCGGCGGTTTCCGAGGGAAAGCCTACGATGAAGTTGGAGCGCACGAACACATCCGGGACGATGCGCCGGATCTTGTGCAGAAGCTTCAGGAAGCCGGCTCCGCTGCCGCCGCGGGCCATGGTCTTGAGCACCCCGCGGTCCGAGTGCTGCAAGGGCATGTCCAGGTATTTGGCGCAGTTGGCGGTCTCGGCTAGGGCGTGGAGCAGACCGTCGGTCAGGCGGTTAGGATAGCTGTAATGTATTCGGAACCAGCGCAGGCCCTCCACTCGGCCCAGGGCCCGTACCAGTTTCTCCAGGCCATCGGGCTCGCCCCGGTCCCGGCCGAAATCCGTGGTATCTTGTCCCACCAGGTTTATCTCCAGCACGCCTTGGGCCACCAACCTGCGGGATTCGGCCACTATGCTGGCTATGCTGCGGCTGCGTTGGGGGCCGCGGATCATGGGGATGGCGCAGAAAGCGCAGAGATGGTCGCAGCCCTCGCTGACCTTGAGGTAAGCGCTGGCCCGGCCCGTGCTCAATAGCCGCGGGCTGTGTTCGTCGTAGAGATAATCCGGGTCGCGGGGGGGCAGGAACATCCGATCCGAAGCGCCCAGGACTTCGGCGATATGCTCCACGTCGCGCGTGCCCAGGCAGGCATCGATCTCCGGGATGTCGGCCAAAAGCGCGTCCCGATAGCGTTCCACCAGACAGCCGGCCACCACCAGCTTGCGGCAGGCTCCGGACTTCTTCATGGCCGCGGCTTCCAGGATGGCGTCGATGGATTCCTTCTTAGCCGGTTCGATGAATCCGCAGGTGTTGACCACGATGATCTCGGCCTCCTCCATGCGGGATGTGACCGAAAACCCCTTGAGTTTAAGGTGGCCCAGCATGACTTCGCTGTCTACCAGGTTCTTGGGACAGCCTAGGGAGATGAATCCGACTTTGGTCATGGCGGTATATATATTATAGCCTTACTATCGCGTTCGTATGGGTCCGGATATTCCAAAAAATGTATGATTTACGGTATTGACACGGACGCGTATCCCGGCCATACTTGTGGTCTGAGACGCGGGCCTTGCCCCGGCCTGACCGAGCGCGCCGGAGGCTGACGGGTACGTTTTATCAGCTACATCTAGGAGATAATATATGTCGAACCGATTCACGGAAAGAGCGCAGAGGGTCATCCTCATCGCCCAGGAAGAAGCCAAGAGGCTCAACCACGATTATGTGGGCACCGAGCATATCCTGCTGGGCTTGATCGCCTTGGGCGAGGGCGTGGCGGCTCAGGTCTTGGCCAATCTGGGCGTGGATCTGCGGCGCGTGCGTTCCGAGATCGAGAAGATCGTGGGCACCGGCGACAATGTGATGCTCTTGGGAGAGATTCCGTTCACGCCCCGGGCCAAGAAGGTCTTGGAATACGCGGTGGAAGAGGCCCAGCACATGGGGCATTCCTATGTGGGTACCGAACACTTGCTTCTAGGCCTCATCCGCGAGGAAGAAGGCGTGGCCGCCCGGGTATTGGAGAATCTGGGCTTGCGCCTGGAAGTGGTGCGCGAGGAGGTCTTGAACCTCCTGGGCGAGGGCCAGTCTCCGCAGCAGAACCAACAGCAGTCCTCCCAGGCCGCCGCCCCTACCCGCACCAAGTCCAAGACCCCGACTTTGGACGAATTCGGCCGCGATCTCACGGTCATGGCTCGGGAAGGCAAGCTCGACCCGGTCATCGGCCGGCATGACGAGATCGAGCGCATGATCCAGATCTTGGCCCGCCGCCAGAAGAACAACCCCGTGCTCATCGGCGACCCGGGCGTGGGCAAGACCGCCATCGTGGAGGGCTTGGCCCAGAAGATCGCCATGGGCGACGTGCCCGAGATATTGAACAACAAGCGGGTGCTCTCCCTGGACCTGGCCTTGGTCGTGGCCGGCACCAAGTACCGCGGCGAGTTCGAACAGCGCTTGAAGAATATCATCGAGGAGATCCGGCGCTCTAAGGGCCAGATCATCCTGTTCGTAGACGAACTCCACACCGTCATCGGCGCAGGCGCGGCCGAGGGCGCCATCGACGCTTCCAACATGATCAAGCCCGCGCTTTCCCGGGGGGAGCTGCAGTGCATCGGCGCCACCACGCTCGACGAGTTCCGCAAGTACATCGAGCATGACGCGGCTTTGGAGCGGCGCTTCCAGCCCATCATCGTGGAGCCGCCGTCCGTGGATGAGACCATCGCCATACTCCAGGGCCTCAAGGAGAAGTATGAGTCCCATCATAAGGTGAAGTACGAGGACGGGGCCTTGGCCGCCGCGGCCCAGCTCGCGGACCGCTACATCTCGGAGCGCTTCCTGCCGGATAAGGCCATCGACCTCATAGACGAGGCCGGCTCTCGGGCCCGCTTGCAGACCACCCAGACCCCGCCCCAGTTCAAGGACAAGGAGACGGAGATCGAGAAGGTGGTCAAGGAAAAATCTTCCGCCATCTCCGGGCAGGAATATGAGAAGGCCGCCCGGCTGCGCGATAAGGAGAAAGAGCTGCGCAAGGCTTTGGAGGACCAGAAGAAGAAGTGGCGCGAGAAGCGCGACCAAGCCACGCCGGCCATCACGGCCGAGGATGTGGCCGTGGTGGTATCCAAGTGGACGGGCGTGCCCGTGACCGCTCTGACCGAGTCCGAGACCGACAAGCTGGTGCGCATGGAAGACATCCTGCACAAGCGCATCATCGGCCAGCATGAGGCCATCAAGGTCATATCCCAGGCCATCCGGCGCTCGCGCGCGGGCCTCAAGGAGCCCAAGAAGCCCATCGGTTCGTTCCTGTTCTTAGGGCCTACGGGCGTGGGCAAGACCGAATTGGCCCGGGCCTTGGCCGAGTTCCTCTTCAACAACGAGGAAGCCATCGTGCGCGTCGATATGTCCGAATATATGGAGAAATTCGCGGTCTCCCGCCTGATTGGAGCGCCTCCGGGATACGTGGGCTACGAAGAAGGCGGCCAGCTTACCGAGGCCGTGCGCCGTAAGCCCTATTCCGTGGTCCTGCTCGACGAGATCGAGAAGGCCCATCCCGACGTGTTCAATATTTTGCTCCAGGTCATGGACGACGGCATCCTTAACGACAACCTGGGCCACAAAGTGAGCTTTAAGAACACCGTGGTCATCATGACCTCGAACGTGGGAGCGCGCCTCATATCCCGGGGCAAGTCCTTGGGCTTCATGGGGCCCGATGAGAAGCAGGACGAGCGGGACTATAAGAAGATGAAGGAAGTCGTGATGGACGAGGTCAAGCGCGTGTTCAACCCCGAGTTCATCAACCGCATCAACGACATCATCGTGTTCCACTCCCTCAACGAGGATGAGATGCGCAACATCCTGACGCTCATGCTCACCCGGGTGCGCGCCAAGATCGAGGTCCAGGGCTATAAGATCGAGTTCACGGAGGCCGCGGAGAAGCAGCTGCTGGCCTCCGGGTTCGACCCCAACTACGGAGCCCGGCCTTTGCTGCGAACCATCCAGCGCATGATCGAGGATCCTTTGTCTGAAGAGATCTTGCTTAAGAAATTCGACCCCGGAGCCACGATCTGCGTGGACATGGGGCCGGAGGGCGGAGAGAAGCTCGCCTTCACCAGCCGGGCCGCGACGGTCAAGCCGTAGTCCCGTTCTCGGATAGACATCTATGATCAGACGTGAAGGCAGGCCGGCGCCGATGCCGGAGCCGGGGGCTCCCGGCTCCCGGTATCCTCAGCGCATCAGCCCCCCGCCCCGGGTGCGCTTGGACCGGCTCGACGTGATGCTGGTCTCGGCCATGCTGACCATAATGTCGGCCTACGCCTTGGGCTATCGTCTGGATTGGAGCCAAGACCCGGGTCTCAACGTGAGCGCGGAAGAGGAAGAGGACATATCCGACACCCAGGTCCCGGCCCCCGCAGCCACGGCTCCGCAGCCCGAGACTCCGCCGCCTGCGGCCAAGGTGGAGACCGCGATCGCGCCGGCCCCCGGGCCGGAGTGGGCGCAGAGCATCGACGAGCAGTCCTGGGACCGGATGGTGCGCGATCTGTCCAGCGTCGCGGCCCGGCATCCCGGGCGGGTCGCCATCCTGCTCAAGGATCTAAAGACCGGCCGCTCTTGGACCCACAATCCGGACGATTTGTTCCCGGCAGCTAGTCTTATCAAGGTCCCGGTCATGATCGCGGCTTTTTATAGGATCGCGGCCGGGGAGATGGCGCTGAGCGACCGGCTGACCTTGCGCCGGCGCACCCGGGTGGGCGGATCGGGCAGTCTGAAGTGGCGGGCAGACGGCACCCGGCTCACGGTGGAAGAGCTGCTCATCCACATGATCAACGAGTCCGACAACACGGCCACGGCCATGATGCTAGACGCCATGGGCATATTCTACGTGCAGCAGCAGTTCCCGCGCATGGGCCTGCTCTATACCGGCATCTATCCCGAGGGCATGAGCATAAAGGGGGGCCGCGTGGCGCACGAGAACTATACCACGGCCCGCGAGATGAGCATGCTCTTGGAAAAGATCTACCGGGGCGAGGCCGTGGATAAATATTCCAGCACGCTCATGCTGGAGATACTCAAGCGCCGCAAGGCCGTGCCCTCGCGGCTGGCCAAGGGCCTGCCCCGCGGCTGGGAGATCGCGCATAAGCCCGGGCTGCTGAGACTGGCCTGCCACGACACAGCCATTTTCTTTACCCCGCACGGCGACTACGTCATGACCGTGCTCACGGGCCAGAATCGCAATTATCACGACGCCAAGGATTTCATCAGCCGCTTGGGCCGGATCACTTTCCGCCACTACACGGGCGCGGACCAGCTGGCGCGCTCGATGCGCCGGCGCAATCAACTGGCGCTGAGATGATTAAACTTTGGCTCTGCGCCGTGATGCTGTTGGCCTGGCCCGCGGCCGCGCAAGCTCCGGACGAGATCCAGCCTATACAGCGGCATCTGGAAAAGCTGTATCTGGGCGACAGCTTGTCCAGCGTCCAGCGCATCTACCGGCCTACGCAGGAGTGGCCTTCCTATATCGAGCCCCGGGGACGGGTCAAGCGCGTGCGCGTGGAACGGGCCTATGCCAAGAATCTGCCGGCCGGCATCGCGACGATCTGGCTGGGCTTTAAGCTCGACCGGCTGGTGGAGGTCCAGATCATCTATGACCAGGATTATACCCGCCAGCATCCCGCCGATGAGATCGCCGGGGGCTACGCCTTGATATACGGCGAGGCCCGGCGCAGCGAAGAGAAGTTTTGGTGGTCGGACAGCCGCACCGTGCTGCGAGTCTATAACGCGGAGCTGCCCGGGCGCAAGGTCGCGGGCAAGTCCGTGGAGATGCGCACCAGCGTGCAGATTTTCGAGCGCGACCTGTTCCGACGGACTGACTGAGGATCATGCAGTTGTCCGTGCTTAAATCAAAACCTATTTTGATTTTTTGTTGGGCGCTCTTATTGCGCGTGCTGATGTGTGTTGTTGTGGCCGCGGTCTCGGGAATAGCTTGGCGCAATCTGGCGCTTTTTTTCGACGGTCACATTTATATCCTCATCGCGAAGACGTTGCCCAAACTATATGGTGATGTCTATACGATTTTTCCGGCGTTTCCTAAATCGGCAAACTACCTGACCGGGTGGTTCCCTCTTTATCCTGCGGTGATGTTTTTGGCGGATAGCATATTGAAAGACATGCGGTTGTCTGCTTTGCTCTGCGCGATGGTTTTGAGCAGTCTTTCCGTGGTTTTGTTCTATAGGTTGGCAAAAAAAGAGATTGATTGCCCTGGCGCTGCGGCAGTGCTTTTTTCTTTTTTCCCTCCGACATGGCTATTGTCTGGGAGTCTGGCGTTCGTGGAACCGTTGTATGTGGGCTTGTTCATTTTGGCGATGTATTTATTCTTGCAAGATAATTCTGTGGGGAGCATCATCCTTGCCAGTCTGGTGATCATCACGCAGAAATCCGGTTTTTTGATTATTCTTATAATGTTCATCATCAACTGCATACGAGACGGCAACAAAAATATCGTGCGTTCTTGGCCTTTGTTGCTAAGCTTCATCCCAGCTCTCATCATGCAGGGCTATTTGGGGTGGTTATTCCATGATCCCCTGGTCAACATCAATACGCATAAGGCGGTTTTTGGGGGCACCTATTTTGCGTTTCCCGCGCAGTTTTTCCTGCGCGACTTGTTTTTGTCGGGATCTCCGTTTCAGGGGTTGTTTTGGCTGCGGAAGATCACGATCGTGGGGGCGTTGTGCTTTTATGCGGGGACGTTCGTTTGGTCTTGGCCGCGGCGCAACGCGGCGACCATGCCTTATCTGGTGTGGCTTGGCGTAGTTTTGACGTTTACACTCTGCTTGAGCGGAGACTCGGCATTCTACGCCTTTCCGCGTTTTATGGCCGTAGCCGCGCCGGCAGCCATCATGCTTTTGGCTAAGAATTTCCCCTGGCTGTTCTCTCGTCCGGGATTGATATTAACGGCGGTTCCTGTGATTGTGGTATTCAATGGGGTCGAGGCGATAAGTCAAATCGATCTGGCTTCGCGATACTGGGGGCCGGAATATTTCCGGGCGCTAGTATATTTTTTGGGGCGCTAAATCCACTAGCTGGAACTTTTTCTCTCCTCGTTCGTATCCTTATTGGGGCAATTTGATAGAATTTGAACAACGATTCCCCCGGGGGTACTTATGACCATGACTGACACCGCGAAGGGCAAGGCCTTGGAGCTGGCCCTGGCCCAGATAGAGAAAGCCTTCGGCCGCGAAGCCATCATGAAGCTGGGCGACCGCGCCGCCAAGATCAAGATCGACACCATCCCCACCGGGGTGCTCTCCTTGGACCTGGCCTTGGGCGTGGGGGGATTCCCGCGCGGCCGCATAGTCGAGATCTACGGCCCGGAATCCTCCGGCAAGACCACTTTGGCTTTGCAGGTCGTGGCTCAAGCCCAGAAGCTGGGCGGCTCCGCCGCCTACATCGACGCGGAGCACGCCATGGACCCGGCCTATTCCAAACAGTTAGGCGTGGACCTGGATAATCTGCTCATCTCCCAGCCCGACTCGGGCGAAGAGGCCCTGGAGATCACGGAAAAACTGGTGCGCTCCAGCGCCTTGGATGTGGTGGTGGTGGACTCGGTCGCGGCCCTGGTGCCCAAGGCCGAGATCGAAGGCGAGATGGGCGACAGCCACATGGGCTTGCAGGCCCGGCTCATGAGCCAAGCCTTGCGCAAGCTCACCTCCTCCATCTCGCGCAGCAAGACCTGCCTTATATTCATAAACCAGATCCGGCATAAGATCGGAGTCATGTTCGGCAATCCCGAGACCACCACCGGCGGCTTGGCCCTCAAGTTCTACGCCTCCGTGCGCCTGGATATCCGGCGCATCGAGAACATCAAGGAAGGCGACCAGGTCACGGGCATGCGCTGCCGGGTCAAGGTGGTCAAGAACAAGATCGCCCCGCCCTATCGCGTAGCCGAGTTCGAGATGATGCACGGTTACGGCGCCTCGCGCGAGGCCTGCCTCATAGACATGGGCGTGGAATCCCAGATCCTGGAGAAATCCGGTTCCTGGTTCCTTTATCAGGGCGAACGCTTGGGGCAAGGCCGGGAGAACGCCAAGGCCTATCTCAAGCTGAACTCGGAAGTGGCGGCCCGCTTGGAGAAGGCTTTACGAGATAAGTACCTCAACCCCGCCGCCGAAGCCGCGGCCCCGGTTGCGGCCGCAGCCAAGCCGGCGGCCAAACCCCCAGCCAAAGTCAAGAGCGCGGAGTAGGCCACGTCCAAGAAGACGCACCCTTTTTTGGAGGAATATCTCCGCTACATCACGGTGGAGAGGGGGCTGGCGCGCAATACTTGCCTGGCCTATGCCTCCGACTTGGAGCAATTCCTTGCGCGCATGATCAAGCAGGGCCAGGACCCGCTGAAAGCATCGCGCCAAGACCTGGAGGACTATCTCTGGGAGCTCAAGACCGATAAGGAGCTGCAAGCCAGCTCCATTTTCCGCAAGATCGAAGCCCTGCGCTCCTTTTATGCTTTCCAGGCCGCGGAACAACGCATACCGGCCAGCCCGGCCGAGGAATTGCGCTCGCTCCGGCGCCCCAGCCGCTTGCCGGAATTCTTGACGGCCGCGGAAGTCGACCGGCTGCTGGGCCTGCCTTTGGACGGCAGCTATGAGACCCTGCGCACCCGGACGGCGCTGGAGATGCTCTACGCCACGGGCATGCGGGTCTCCGAGGTCCTGGCGCTAAAGCCCGAGTACGTGAACCTGCAGGACGGCTGGGTGCGGGTGCTGGGCAAGGGAGCCAAGGAACGGCTTATTCCCGTGCACCCGCGGGCCTTAGGTCTGCTGAAGCAATATCTATCGTTGCGCCAACGGAAGTTTCCTCAGTCCGGGGATAACGAGGTATTCCTCAACCGCCGAGGCCGGCGCTTATCCCGAGTCCAATTCTGGCGGGACCTGCAGGGCTTGGCTAAGCAGGCGGGGTTGGAAGGCCGGGTATATCCCCATATATTGCGTCATAGCTTTGCCACTCATCTTTTGCAGGGGGGCGCGGACCTGCGCAGCGTGCAGGAGATGCTGGGCCATGCCAGCTTGGCCACCACGCAGATATACACGCATCTGGACACGTCCGGGCTCAAGGATTCGCATCGGAAACATCATCCCCGTGGTTAAGCTCTTGATTCTGTCGATCTGCCTGGGGTCCCCGGCTTCGGCTTCGCCGGAAGCGGATATGGTCAAAGCCTTGTTGAAGATGCCTACGAGCCAGATGCCGGCCGAACATGTCCCCCGGTTCCTGGCCGTGCCGTCGGAATCCGTGCCCAAGGAATTGCGGGATAAGTTCCGCGCCCGCTGTCTTGAACTTTACACGCTCAAGCAGATACCGCGTCCAAGAAACGAGG
>JBAZVY010000006.1:0-7905 GCA_041660645.1 Elusimicrobiota bacterium
CAGCTTCATGAACTGAGCGCCGCCCGTACCGGCCGAGTCGGATATGGCCCAAGCCCGCCCCGAGCCGCTGATGAGCAGCCCGGCACAGACGGCTAACGCGGCTATCCGCTTGTTCATTTTATCAGGAACCTTTTGACCGTCTGCATCAGGTTCTTGCCGCCCAAAGTCTCTTCCGCCCGGATCACCGCGTAATAGAGCCCGCGCGCCACCCGGCGGCCGGCCTGGTTCTTGCGGTTCCAGACGAATCCGTTCTGATCGATCACGTACTGATTGGCCGGCGTGTCTCCGAAGTCCTTATCCAGGATCAGGTCCCCGTTCATGGTGTATATCTTCATCTTGACCCGGGACTGAAAGGGCGAGAAGATGACGAAATTAGCGGTTTCCCCGGTTATGGGGTTGGGGTAGATATAGGTATTGTTCTCAAAATCCACCTTAGGGTCGAGCGACTCGTTGCGCACCACCGGGATCTCGTCTATGGGCCGGTCCTAGGACAAGGCCGCGGCATTGTTCACGTTGCCGGTCATATTGTCTATGGCGTTCATATCCGTGGACGCCACGATCTTGAATTTATAGTTGCCGTCCGTAGTGATGCCCATGCGCAGGTCGGTGCCGTCCCAAGTCTCGGTCACCTGGGAGCGCGCCGGCCGAACGCCCACGATGCGCTTGACCAGGGACACGGACTCGGGCGGCGTGGGGTTGCCGTTGCCGTCGAATATGGTGCCCGGCCGGAATATCTTGAGCGCCACCTTCATGGTCTCCGAGACCTGATAGTAGATCTGGGCGCCGCCCGAATCGCTGCGCAAGGGCGAGACCGCCACGTCATATATGCGCAGAGGGTCGTAGGCGATAGTAACCTGGGCCGTAGAGCCGGACGAAAGCGCGGAAGCCATGTCCGAGGCCAAGGCGCGCACCACGTAGAATCCGCTGGGCAGGAAGTTGCCCCGATCATCGCGGCCGTCCCATACGTCTTCCAACTGGATGCCGCCTTGGCGGACGGCGCCCGCGATCAAGGTCCGCACCACTTGAGGCGTTATGTTGTTATTGAGGATCTGTATGGTGGTGGAAGACTGCCGGGTCAAAGCGTAGGTTATGGTATAAGGATGCAGGGTTATGGAAGCGCTGGAATTAAACAGCGCCGGCACGTCCGGATCCACCCGGAAGCTGGTGAAGATGATGGCGCCGCGCGCCACGGTCACGGTGCCGAACACCTTGTCCGAGGCGAAATACTTGGGCGTGCTGGAAGACTGGGCCGCCAGAGTGAACACGTAGCTGCCGTCCGGCACGAACACGCCGTTGCCGTCCCGGCCGTCCCAATATTCGGTTATGCGCAAGCGCCCGGGACGCATGCCCTTGAATGTGACCAAGGGCGCCACGGGCGCGCCCAGGGGATCCACGATCTGAGCGCAGGCGGCGACCGGCTCCAAGGCGCCGCAGGGCGGCCAGGTCGCGGCCGTGTTCAAAAGCACGGTGCCCGGGGGATAGATGTTCCAGGCCACGTTCATGGACTGGGAAAGCTGATAGCTCAAGGACACCGTCTCCGAGGTGCCGGAAAGCAGCGGCGAGGCCTGGACGTCGGTTATGCGGTAAAGGTCCACGGGGAAAGACGCCGAAACCGTGGATACCCGCATGGGACAAAGCGGATCGGCCGCGGTAAGCTGCACTATATAGGTGCCGGAAGTCACCCACTGCCCGTTGTTGCCGGTGGCGTCCTCCCAGCGCTCCTGATTGGCGAACTGCCCGGGACGCACCACGTTGTCGATCAGGGTCTTTATCAAGTTGGTGCCGGTGTTGTCGTATATCTTCATGCTGGCGATGCCTTCGCGGCCCAGCGAATACCTGAAGACGAAAGGATTGAGCCCGGTGACCGAGGGATTGGTGCCCATGTTGGTGGGCACGGGCGTGACCTGGTTGATGCCCACGAAACCGCGCGCCACGGGCAGCAAGCCGGATTTGGCCGTGTTGGTCCAGATGCGCCGTTCTCCGGTGGGCCCGAAGACCTTGCCGTTCTGCGAAGGCAAGGCGGCATACATGGCGAACACATAGTTGCCGTCCTGGCACACCGCGTTGCCGCCCTCGTCGCGGCCGTCCCAGAAGGTATTGACCGAGACCCGAGACTGCTTGACCTCGCTGATGCGCCGCAGCGGCGTCACGGACGCGCCGGCGCAATCCCCGGCCCGGGGCGACAGGTCCTTGGGCGACCCCGCCACGGCCTGATCCTTGGCCGGATCATCCACGCTGTTGAGCGCGTTGAAGCAGAACTGGGTGTCCGGCGGGTATATCTCCACGTAAACGGTGGCCGGCTCCGTGAGCACATAAGAGAGCACGGCCAAGGAAGTGGACCCGCCCAAGAGCGGCAGCACGCGTATGTCCGTGATCTGCAAAGGGTCTATGGCGATCTGTCGGGTGGTGGGCTGGGACAGGTCGGAGCCATACTGGTCCTGGGCAAAAGCCTGCAAGGTGGCCAGATACACGCCCGCGGGCATGAGGTCTCCGTTGTTGTGCCGTCCGTTCCAAGAATCGCCGTTGAGCATGGTGCCCTGAGGGATGCCCTCGCCGGCCCGAGGCAGTCCCGGCACCACATTGCGTATCACACTATAAGGAGTTGCGGCCTCATTGATGGAAAGATACATGGTGGCGTCTTTGGAAAGCCGATAAGTGAAGTTATAAGGCTGCGCGTATACCCCGGTCACCTGCCCGACCACGGTGGGCGAAGAACGCACCAGATGGACGTTAGTCACGTCCACGGTCATCGGTTTCTGCTGGACCATGGCGCCGGTGGTGTCTTGAGTGGCTCCGGCCGGATAAGCGCGCTGGGCGATGATGGTGATATTGCCGCTGTCTCCGACCTGGTTGGTCTTGGCCGTGACCCGGAACCCGAACTGCCCGTTGGTCTTGCCGAACTCGCCTTGGATGTTATAGGAACCGTCGAAGAGCACGCAATACGGCCCGACCGTGCCGCTGCTGGCCGCCGGCAAGTAGCCCGGAGCATCTATGAAGAAAGTGCGTATGGGCGGAGTGGAGGCCGGGTCCATGGGATTGGAGCCGTCCTGGAACTTGAACACCTCGAAATTGACCTCGTCCAGGGCCACCCCGGTCGCGGTATTGTCCTGGTTGCTATAGCCGATCGCGGCGCACAAGAACACGTCGTTATTGCAGTAATTGGTGGAGTTGGTGCCGAGAGGCAATGCCGGGCTGGTGAACGCCGAGCATCGCGTGGGGCTGAGCGCGTCGGAACTGCGCTCGAACTCGATATTGGGCTGATTGGATATATCGCCGTCCTGGGGCAGCATGCTGCCGCCCAGCGGGCACTCGAAATGGTGCGATACGGAGTTGAACGAACAGGGCGGATTGCTGTTGACCACCACGAAGGATTGGTCTATGAACAGTTGGACCGCGCGGGCCGCGGGGCAGAGCCAGGCGGACAGGCCGAAAACCAAAGCGGCTCCCGCCAGAGAGCTTATCCTGTTGCTGCGCCGATGTCGATTCGTGTAACGCATCACTTGGCGTTCAAATGATAACCGGAACCTGTTTCATACCCATTAACGGCATGTTAAAAAATTGTTAACAGACGCGTGCCGCAGCGCAGCCGCACCAGGGCGAAGCCCTGGCGTTTGGCCGTGGGCCCGGCCAAGGCCAGCAGATCCTGGGCCCGGGGCGCGGCGCCGTCCAAGAACGGCAGGCGGCGGACGGAGGACCCCGCGGGCACGGTCCCGGCCGCGGCCAGGCCGATGAAACTCTCGCCCGGAGCGAACGAGAACCCCGGCGTGAAAGCGTCGTTGGTGAAATCAAAAGCCATGACCCGGCGGCTGCGGGAATCGAACAGCCATAAGCGCCCGCCCAGCCAATTCATGGCCGTGGGCACCACGTCGGCGTCCAGCACGTAAGCCTTGGCATTGGCCTCATCGGCGCCATGCCGGTATACGGCCTTATTGACCGCATCGTAGGACCAGAGGGCTTTGCCGTCCCAAGCCAGGGCCGTGGGCGCCGGACCGGGAGCCGGCTTCCAATATAGTATGGCCGAAGGATCGCCGGGCTGATGCCGGACTATGCGGCCTTGGGCCGCGTCCAAGGTATAGAACATCTCCCGGCCTATGGCCACGGCCGCGGGCCGATAAGCCCCGGATATGGACACGTGCAGGCTGCGCAGCGGAGAGCGCAGGTCATAAGGATCATAAGCGCTGAGCGTGCCCTTCCAATCCGTTACCCACAAGACCGTACCGTCCGAAGCCATGGAAGTAGGATTATCCAGGGTGAAACTCTTGACGGCTATGGGCGTCATGGTCCAGACCGACAGCCAGCGCCAGGCCGGCACGGCCGCGGCCGCGAGCAGGGCCAGGGCCAACAGCCAAGGCAGGGCCCGGCGCCGGAAGCCGGAACGGGGCGGGGCATAGGGATCGTTCATGACCAGCACCGGCGGACGCTGCTCCAGATCCGAGAGCTTGGTCATGACCGCGGACAGCTTCTCCGAGGTCACGGTCGTGTCGCGCAGGTTGCGCGTGAGCTGTTCCGCGAACTTGACCTGGGCCTGGTCCTTGGAGGTCATGTCCGCATGCCACGCCTCGCGCTCCTTGCGCAGGTTCTCTTCCCAAGCCGCGAATTCCAGGCGCTGGGTCTCCCAGGCCGAGCGCTCCCGGTCCCAGAGCTCGCGCCACTGGCCGCGCTCCTCGTCCCAGATGCGGGACAGTTCCTCGAAATGCTGCTCCACCTCGCCGATCTTCTTTATGGCCTTATTGCGCTCTTCCTCGGTCTCCTGGCGCACCCGGCGCTCGCGCAGCAGTTCGGCCAGGGTCTTCTCCAAAGCGGACTTGGCTTCCTTAAGGCTGTCGGCCAGCCGGCGGGCCTGATCGTCGGAACGCGCGGTATCCTCCTGGCGCCGCGCCGCCGTGGATTGCAGGTCCTGCAGGTCTAAAAGATACTGCTGCTCCTTCTTCTGCCAGCGCCGCTCCTCCTCCTTCCAACGCGCCACCTCGGCCGCGCTGGCTTGACGGGCCGCGTCTATGAGAGACTGCAGTTCGCGCCGCTCCTGATCCTGGGCCGCGCGCTCAGTATCCAACAGTTTCTGCGCGGCTTCCATGCGGGCTTCCACGTCCAAAACCTCGACCATGACATGCTCGTCATCGCTGCGTTCCTTGAGGCGCAAGGAACCGAGCTCGGCCTCGAGCCGGGCCTGTCTTTCCTTGAGGGCGCGCAGGGCGGCTTCCCGGGCTTCCAGCACCTCGGCCCAGCGCTGTTCCTGGCGGCGATGCTGGAACTTGAGCATGGACACGGTCTCCCAAGCCACTTGGTTGCCCGTGGCCGCGGGAGGCGCGGGCAAAGCCGAGGACTCCGAGAGGGCCGGCGGTATAGAACCCACCTTGTCCCAGAGCCGGGCGATATCCTTCTGTAGGTCTTCGTGGGAGAAGCTTTCCACGGCAAGACTTATTGTAACAGGCGGGGCCGAGAATCTAATGACGGAAATGTTACGCCGGGATCGGGGTCAGATCTTGACTTTTGACTACTGGGCCCGTAACAGGCGCAAGAGTTCCTGGTTGGCTTCGCTGAGGTCCAGCCCGGAGTCCTTATAGTCCCGCAATATGCGGCGGACTTGGTCCGCGAGCACCGCGTCCGGCGCGCCTCCGGACTTGAGGCGGTTGTAGCCGGTCCAATCTTCCCGGAAAAAATCCGCCTTGGTCTTGGCTTTGAGCCTCCGCTGCTCCGCCACCATGCGCTCATGGTCCTCAACGGCCCGGCGATGCCGCTCCTGCAGTTCGGCCAAGCGCTTCTTGACCTCGGCTTCGGACAGCGCCTTCTCCATAAGCTGACGGCGCAAGGCTTCCAGCTCCTCGCGCTGCCGAGCGATATCCTGGGCCAGTTTCCATTGCCGGACTTCTCCGGCTTCCAAAGACGATATGAGTTCCTTACGGTAGGCCATTTCCTCGCCCAGTATGCGCTCGTATTCCCCCTCCGGATTGGATTGGCCGAAGCGCAGGCTGAGGCTGACCGCATGGCTGACCATGGTCTTGCCCATCATGGGCAGGCTCATGGCATAGCCGATCTCCCCGCCGTGCATCTTCCAAGCCAGGCCCCAGGCCCAGGACTTGGCCCGGTCCCCCAGGCTCAAACCCGTGCGGCCCGCGAAAGAGCCGGCCCGAGGGGTAGCCCACCACTTCTCTATGCCCGCGGCCAAAGTGGAAGACCCGGCATAATCCCCGGAAGGTTCCCGCTTGGTCAGATCCAAGGCCATGGTGAAGCCGCGCACGCTTTCGGACACGCCGGCCTTAGCCGTCATGGGCGCGCGCCCGCCCGGGATATTGGGACGATTAAGATTAAGGATAGAGAAGCCGGCTCGATATTTTTCCCAGAACCGGTAGGCCATGCCCAAGTCCAAAGCCGGCTTAAGGGCCGCGCCTCCCGCGTCCCGGCTGCGGGACAAAAACTTGAGCGTGCCCCCCAGGTCGATGCCGCCCTGGTCCAATTCCACCATGCCCCGGCTGCCGTAACTGAAGGCCGCGGTGCGGTCCAAGGCCAGGGAATGTATGCGGTTATATATCCACGAAAATCCTAAAGTCCCGTTGATGATCTCTTGATGCACCGGGAAAGCCGCGGCCAAGTCCATCAGGTCGGAATCCGTTTCCCCGGCCGGATTATGAAACTGGCGCATATAGCCCACGGAAGTCTGCAGGCGGTTGATGCTTCCCAGATTGCCCGGGTTATAGGCCATAGCCCAAGGTTCGTCCGGAACCGCGGTGAACGCTCCGCCCATGGCCATGTCCCGCGGGCCGAAGCCCACGTCCTCGAACCCGGCCCGGGCATAACTGGCGCAGAGGCCGGCCAAGGTGAAGACCAACAGCCTTTTGATCACGCGGTTATTATACCATCCGACGTGCTGCCGGGTATTTCCTTTTGATTAACCAGTTTAAGCCCCATGGTGCCTGTCTTTCTCCAATTTCTACAATTTCCGCACTTTGTGACAAGTTATAGAAAAAGCAGAAAGACAGGCACCGCTAGGCGCCCCAGTTCTCAAAAGCCAAGCCGGGGTCGCAGCGCAGGCTGCGGCTGGGACGTTTTTTGCGCAGGCGATGCAGCGCGGCCTGAGCGATCATGGCGCCGTTGTCCGTACACAGCACCGGAGGCGGTATGCGCACCCGGACCCGGAGCTTGGCCGCGGCCGCACGGAAAGCCTCGCGCAGACAACGGTTGGCCGCCACCCCTCCGCCCACGACCACGTCCTTGACCTGGAACCGCACAGCCGCGGCTAAGGTCTTGCGCACCAAGGTCTCGACCACGGCGGCCTGAAATGACGCGCAGATATCCGCGATCTCGCAGCGGGAGGGCGCATGCCCCAAGTCGCGCAGGTAGTAGAGCACCGCGGTCTTTATGCCGGCGAAAGAAAAGTCCCAGGTCCCGGGCAGCAGGGGCCGGGAGAACGCCACGGCTTCGGGGTCTCCGACGCGCGCCCGGCGGTCTATCACCGGGCCTCCGGGGTAGCCCAACCCCAGCATCTTGGCCACCTTGTCATAAGCCTCGCCCGCCGCATCGTCGCGCGTGCGTCCCAGCAGGCGATAACGGCCGGGCGCGCGGCAAAGCAGCAGATCGGTATGGCCTCCGGACACGATCAGCGTGATCAAAGGAAACCGCAGGGCGCCGCCCTTGTAATCTAATCCCGCGGCGCGCAATTCCGCGGCGAACACGTGCCCTTCCAGGTGGTTGACCGCCGCGATCGGGCAGCCCAAGGTCTCGGCCGCGGCCAAGGCCGCCATCTTGCCCACCAAAAGCGGGCCCATGAGCCCGGGCCCGCGCGCAAAGGCCACGGCGTCGATCCGTCCGGGGCTGGCCTCCAAAGCGGCCTCGATCACCGTGGCGATGCGCTGCAGATGCGCGCGCGCCGCCAATTCCGGCACCACCCCATGATAGCGGCGGTGCAGA
>JBAZVY010000006.1:7915-28892 GCA_041660645.1 Elusimicrobiota bacterium
GGTATCTGCGAGGAGACTATGTTGGAGAGCATGCGGCCGTCCGCGACCACCGCGGCCGCGGTCTCATCGCAGGAGGTCTCTATGCCCAGGACCCTCACTGATCCTGGCCTTTTATGCGGCCCAGCAGGTCCCGGGCCCGGATCAATTCCTGGGCGCGATTCAAGACCTCGTCCCGCGCCATATCCTCTTTGCGGATGGCCGAGCGCGGCTTCTTGCCCGGCTCGTATATCAGCTCCCATTGGGCGAAAAGCTTATCGGAGGTATCCCGCGGGATGGCCACGGAGATGTCCGGGGTTATGCCCCCGGTCTTCTTCTTCTCGTCGCGCTGGATAGAACGGCCGTTCGGGGTATAATAACGGGCCACGGTCAGGCGCAGGCCGGACTTATCGGGCAAGGGGATGACGGACTGCACGCTGGCCTTGCCGAAAGTGCGGCTGCCCATGAGCAGGGCCCGGCGCTGGTCCTGCAGGGCGCCGGCGATGATCTCGGAGCCGGAAGCCGACTCCTCGTTGACCAGCACGATCAAGGGCAGATCCACGTAAGGCGCCCCCCGGCCGCTGCGGAACTCCTGGCGGCTGTCCGGGCGGCGGCCTTGCGTGTAGACCACCAGCTTGTCCGGCCCCAGGAAACTCGAAGCCACATCCACCGCGGCGCCCAGCAATCCGCCCGGATTATGGCGCAAGTCCAAGACCAACCCCTTCATGCCTCGGCCCAGCAAGTCGCGCATGGCTTCATGAAAATCCGCCACGGTATGGGCGCTGAACTCGATGATCCGCAGGTAGCCGGCTTCGGAGTCGAGCATGCGGCGCTGCACGCTCTCGATCTTTATATTGTCCCGCACGAGCTCGAATTCCTTCTCCGTGCCCTCATCCTCCGCAGCCGGCGCGGCCTCCGGCCAGCGCACGATCTTGATCTTAACCTTGGTCCCGGGCGCTCCGCGCAGCTTATCCATGGCGTCGGCCACCTGCAAATCCTTGGCGGTCTCCCCGCCTATCTCCACGAGACGGTCGTTGGGCAGCAGGCCGGCGCGATAAGCGGGAGTGCCGGGCATGGGAGTCAGCACGGCCAGCCAATCATCCCTCATGACCATGCGTATTCCAATGCCGCCGAATTGGCCGTCGGTCTCGGCCTTGATCTCGCTGTGCACGCCGGGCTCCATGAACTGGGAGAACGCGTCCAGGGTGCGGACCATGCCCGAGGCCGCTCCATATATCAACTTCTGGGGCTCGGACTCGTCCACGTAGTTCTCCTGGATGTAATTGAGCACGTCCACCAGGAGATCGAGCTGTTCATAGGTCTGATCCTGGGCGCGGACCGCGGCCGTGGAGGCATGGACCGCAGTCTGCCCCAGGGCTGCGGCGGCCGGCCCGCACAGCAGCACGCCTGCCCAAACGATGCGCCCGAAGCTAGTCATAGGAGTTCCCCCCTCATTTCGCCTGCAGCCAGGCCATGGGATCCAAGGCCGCGGTGCCGCGGCGCAGTTCCAGGTATAGCGTCCCCTTCTCCGCGCTGCCGCCGGCCTTGCCCAAGGCCTCCCCGGCCGCCACTTCGGATCCCTTGGCCTTTATGATATCGCCCAGTTCCCCGTATATGCTGAAAAACCCGCCGCCGTGGTCCACGATCACGACCTTGCCGTAGGATCGGAAAGGTCCGGCATATATGATCTGGCCGGAGTCCACGGCCGCCACCGCGGCGCCGGCCCCGGTGGCAAAAGTCACGCCTTGATGTATGACCCAGGTATTAAGCTCCGAATTGCGTTCTTTCCCGAACGGCCGGGCCACCCGCCCCGCCACGGGCCAGGGCAATGAATGCTTGGGTATATCGAGCCCGGTGGCCGGGCCCTTGCGCTCATAGCGCACCTTCTCCACTATCCGGCTCAGAAGCTGCGTCAAGGCCAGCTTGGTTTCCTCCAATTCCTTGGCCCGGCGCTCCGAGACCGCCACCCGTTCCCGGGCTTCGGCCACGGCCACCTGGGTGCGCTCGAATTCCGCCCGGACCGAACGCTCCTCGGCCTGGGCTTGACGGCTCTTGTCCCTGAGTTCCTGGGACTTGCGCCGCGCCGCCTCATGCGCGGCTTCGGTCTTGACCCGGTAGCCGCGCAGGCTGGCCACCATACGCGTCTTCTCCAACAAGACCGCGCGCCGGAAAGCTTCCGCCCATAGGCCCCGGCCGCTCCAAGCCGGCTCCCGCACGGCCAGTTCCGCGGCATACTCGCGCAGTTCGGATGCGAACACGGAGCCCCAGAAATCCGAAGCCACCGTGATCGCGCTCATACGCGACTTGATCTCGACGCGCCGGTTCTCGGCCTGCACTATGTTCTTCTGGATGCCGGCGATGCGGCGGCGAGTCTCCCCGTCGCGGTTCTCCAGCTTATGCAGGTCGCGGCTCAGGCCGGAGGCCTGGCGCCGGAACTCCTCGAGTTCAGCTTTGGTCTTCTCCAATTCCTTTTGGATCTGGGAGAGTTCCTGGCGCTTGGCCTGCACCTGGGCCGAGGCCGGAACGGCCGTGCCGCCGAGCAGCAGGACGGATAAGGCCAGCGCTACTCCGCTACGGTCCATGGTATGAGCACACCGGACAAGAACGAGGCCGAGACCCAAAGCAAGAGTTGATGCGCGGCCAGAGGCAGGTCCCACCAAGGCAGATAATGGCGCGTAGGCCAGGCCGCGGCCACCGCCACGGCCATGCCCGCGGCCGCACCCGCGAATGCGGCGCCGAGCAGCAACCCAGCCTGCTTCCCGCCCGCCGCGGACTTCGCCTCCGCCGGCCGATGCGGGGCCCGCCAGAGGCACACGCCCAAAAGCACGGCCACCCCGCAAAGCAAAGCGTTCAGGACCAGACCCAAAAAATGCCCGAAAAGCTGGGCTTGCAGTATGGCGCGCACCTGCCCGGGACGATAGCGCAGGTCGGCGCCTTCCTCCAGCTTGCGCAAGCCGGACAACCACTCCGCGAACCGGGCCAGGCCTGCGGCCGAGGGCCGGACCTCGAATGCGGCGGCCAACGGATTCTCGCCCACCCAGGTGACGGAATCCACCAGCTCCGGATCCTCCTGGCGCAGTTCAGCCAAAGATTCGTCGCGGGACATGAAGCGCACGGCCGCCACGTCGGACAAACCCAATATCTTATCCGCCAAGACCTTGACCTGGGCCTCGGTCGGGTCGTTCTTCAAGAACATCAGGACCCGGAAATCATCGCGCATGATGGCCTCGAAATGTCCGACCTGGGTGCGCACCAGCAGCAGGCTCTCCCCAGCCATGCCGGCCATGACCGCGAAGGCTACGACCAAGGTCTTGCGTAGGGATAGGCTCATGCGAGCAGTATACAAAAAGGTCCGCGCCGGTGTCAGAACCGCGATCTTTTGATAGACTCTCGGGCATGGACCCCAAGCCGCTGCGCGAAAACGAACTCCGAGAGGTCTTCCTGCACGCCTCCGGACCGGGCGGGCAGAACGTCAACAAAGTGGAGACCGGGGTATTGCTGATCCATATCCCCACCGGGATCTCGGTCCGGGTCACGGATGAGCGCTCCCAAGCCCGCAACCGCGAACTGGCGCGCGAGCGCCTAGCTCAAAAACTGGCGGCGCGCGAAGCCGCGGCCCGGGCCCGGCGCATCCACGAGGCGGAATTCCTGCGCCGCAAGAACCGCCCTCCCAGCCGAGCCTCCAAACAGCGCACGCTCGAACAAAAACGCCTCCGAGCCCGGCTCAAGGGCACGCGCCGCGGCGCCTGGCCAGACTGAATCCGGGGCGGGAGCTGATCCGCCCGGCGCACGCCTGCGGGTTCAGCGGTAGGGGATGAATACGCGCGCGGCCGAGAGTATGAAGTCGCCTACCGCGGGCAACATGAGCAGCAAGGTGAATACCAGCAGAAGAGGGGAATGCTGGCGGGCGTAGCTTATGAAATCTCGGATTCCGAGCTGGCGCGCCGGGCGCGACGCCTGGACCTGGGGCGCGGGCACGGTCTTGAGCACGTCCCGGTGCGCCAAGATGCGCGACAAAGCCGCGATGGGCACGGACGCCTCCACCACCAGGACCGTGTCTCCGCTGCCCGGAGCCTTCTGCGTTCCGATGCCGCGCTTCACGCGCAGCCCCGGGATGGCCAGATCGGCCTGGAGCCGAGCCAAGGCCTCGGCCGCGGCCGCCTGTAGAGCGGGGCCGCCCATGGCGCCCGAGGTCCCCGGAGGCAGCCGCAAGCCGATGAGCATGTCGGCAGCCAAGCCGGTCTGCACCGTGCGGTTGACCTTATTATGGATAGCGACTCCGGCCACGGAAGCTACGGTCATAGCTTCGCCGATACGATTGGACGGCATCCAGCCCCAGAGTTCAACCCGGCCCGGGCCGCTTGCGGCCGGCGCAAAGCGCAAGTCCTGCCGAAAACCCGCGGCCTTGCCCAGGTCGGCTACCGCGTCCTTGAGCGAGCCGTCCGGCTCCTTGCTCAGATCCATGTTCATGCTGACGAAGATCTCGCCGTCCATGGCGCTGCCTTCGCGCATATCCCCAGCCCGGACCAGGCTCGGTCCCGGAAGGTCGGAAGCGGCTGCGGCCGGCGCGGGCGACTGCCTCAATATATGCGTATCATAATCCCGGCGCCCCAGGCTCGCGGCGATATCCGGGCTCGCGTCCCGCACCTTATCGGTCGGCAGTTCCAAAGGCTCCACCAAGCCGTCCCATAACGAATATCGGCTGCGGTCGCTGTCGCTGCTTATGGGCGCCAGCGCCGACGCGGACTTCGCCGTGGGCCTGGCCAGAGCGGCCGACACCGGCTGCCCCGCTATCGGCAGCACCGCGACAGGCTGATATACCGCCACGGGCAAAGCCGGCGCAGCCCCCAAGGAAGGCGCATCGGGCTCAGGACCCGGCTGCGCGCCAGGCCGGGCGCCGTACAGCGAGCCCGGCGGGATGAAAACGTTCTCTAAGGCGTTATGGACTTCCAGGTTGCCGGAAGGCGAACCCGGCTCGCCTATGAATTTATTTCGGATCGGCTTATCCGCAGCCGGCAGGCCCGCGGGATCTGCGCATAACGGCAGCGTCAGGAAGATCACCGCTGCGATGTAGAAGGATTTCATGGCCGATACGACCGGATGCGGGTCGTGGGCCTATATTACTACACTCCAATGCCTGGGTCAATAGTCCTATGCGGAGTAGGGCTTTGGACCCATACCGCGATGAACGAGCGCAGCAGGATCACCATGCCGCCCAGCGCCATCCCCGCCAGCAATACGATGGCAGTTTGTCCGAGAGCCATCACGGTCAGCGCGCCCGGACGCCCCAAAGCCGCGATAGCGCCTATAGGGAAAAGCAGGCCCAAGCACAGCCAGGGCCGCGGATCGTGCAGCAATGTCCGGCCGGAGGCGGGCTGCGCTACGTCCATCCTGCGCCCCACCAGGTACAGCGCGCACAGCAGGGCCGGCACGCCGATCAACAGTTCGCGCCAGCGCCCGGGCCACCACCAAAACGTCACGGACCAGTCGCTGGCCGCACGGACCCAATCCCAAGGCAGCGTACCGCCCAACAGCAGGCGCGGCCGCAGCAGCAAGGCCGCGGCCGCCAACCCCGCGGCGGCACGGACCAATCCGGCATAGCTCGGAGAACGCCGCAGATTGCGCATGTGCACTTTAAGAGAGAACGGGAACAAAGTCAAAGCGCCTATGGCCAAAGGCCAGAGCATGGTGGACAAAGCCAAGCTGTCCGCCAATCTCACGGATGAACTCCCGGACAGAAGCAGGCCCACGGCCAAACCCACGGCCACGGAAGCCGCCGCCGCCCCCAGCATGCCGGAGGCCAACTCGACCACCGGGGAAGCCTCCGGCCGAACCTCCAAGACGCGCCGGCGCGCCCGCTTGAATCCGGCCACTCCTATGCGCACCGCGAATATGGGCCCGAGCACGGCCAGCAGCCAAGCCAGCCATTTGCGCCAGCCCGAGGCCGGAGCGGCTTCGCCCACGGGCCAGTCCGATCCGATCAAGCCCCGCCCCCTTAGACCATACAGCATGGACCGCAGACGGGCCAGATTCTCCTCCGCGCCGGCTGCCGGGTCCAGGCGCAGCAGCACGAGCCGTCCAGGGTGGCTGTAAAGAGCGCGCAGCAGCGCCGGCAAGCGCATGGACACGTCCACGATGCGCGCCGAGCAGGCCGGAAAACCCATATCCATGTCGGCCTTGATCCAGAGCCGGCCCGAAGGCTCGGCGCTGACGGCGAACAAGCCCTTGCCCACGGCCAGCTCCAGATCTTGCGGATCCGGCCCCGCCAGCATGCCCGCGTCCGGATCCCGAGAGAGTTCGACCAATCCGTAACCGGAGGCGGTGCCGGTGCCCAGCACCAGGCCATGAGCCCGGAGCACTCCGGAGACCCGGACGAACAGCTTGGGGTCCTTTATCCAGAGCACGTTGGTCTTGAGCGCGGCCCCCGGGACTATGAGCCCGATGCCCCGCCACTTCTCCAATTCCGCGCGCGTAAAAGCCAAGACTTGGCCCCTTTCCGACAATTCCATCACATTATCGGAACGCACGGCCAAGGCGCCCACGCCCATGGCCTTGGCTCGATCCATGAAATCCGAGGC
Organism: Elusimicrobiota bacterium; assembly: GCA_041660645.1. Lineage (GTDB taxonomy): Bacteria > Elusimicrobiota > Elusimicrobia > UBA1565 > UBA9628 > UBA9628. Next base: position 14,470 of record JBAZVY010000006.1, read on the forward strand.
GGAACATCCCGGCGGCGCGCAAACCGCGGCCAAGTCCCGCGCGTCCAAAGCCACCAGCGAACTAGAACGCGGCGCGGCCGGAAGATACGCCGCGACATAGACCCAGAGCAGGAAAGCCGCGATCCCCAGCCAGAAGAAGCCTCGGCTCCGTCCGGAGTTCGGATTCATGCCCGGGCCCCGGATGCCGCCTGCGCCCGACGATCGGACACCGCCCGTTCAAAAAGTTCGAGATAGCGCCGGACGGAAGCGTCCCAAGAGGAATCCCGGCGCAAGCCCGCCTGGACCCGGTCTTTCCAGCCCGGCCCCGCCCAAGCCTGCAAGGCCCGGCCCACGGCGCGGCTGAAATCGCGCGCGTCTCCGGACTCGGCGGTGAACCCGTCGGCGTCGGGCCCGTCTTCCCGCACCGTGTCCATCAGCCCGCCGGTCCGGGCCACTACGGGCACGCAGGCGTAGCGCATGGCTATCATCTGGCCCAAGCCGCAAGGCTCGAAACGCGAAGGCATGAGCAGCATGTCCGAAGCCGCGTATACGCGATGGGCCAGATCCTCGCTGTAGCCGCAATGAAAATGCACGACGCCGCGATGGCGCGCCGCCCATTTGGACACGGCCGCGGCCAGGCGCGGATCTCCCTCGCCGATTGCCACCATGCGGCAGCGCCGCAGATGCGGGGCCATGGCCTTCATGGCCAGGTCCCAGCCCTTCTGCGGATCCAAACGCGCGACCATGCCCACCAAGGGCAGCCGTTCGCCGCCCCGGAGCCGGCACTCGGCGAGGAAAGCCTTCTTACACGCCGTCTTGCCCGCTAGGTCGCCGAACGAATAGCGCTGGGGCAAGAAAGCATCCCGAGCCGGATTCCAATAATCCAGGTCGATGCCGTTGACTATGCCCCGCAAGCGGGACCGCCGGCGGCGCATGACCGTCTCCATGCCCTGGCCGTTGTCCCGGCCCTGCACTTCTCGGGCATAAGTGGGGCTGACCGTGGTCAGCCAGTCGGCACAAGCCAGTCCGGCCTTGAGGAAGCTGTAGCGTGCGGCCGAGCCGGCGCCGAGCGCGGCCGAACGCAGATCCGAGCGCGAGAAGCCGGCCTGGAGCATGCTCCGGGCCGGGAAAGCGCCCTGATAGGCGATATTGTGGACGGTGAGTACGGAAGCGGACTGGGCGAAGAAGGGGTCTCGGCCATACTGCTTCTTAAGGTACGCGGCCGCGAGCGCGGCCTGCCAATCATGCAGGTGCACGATGTCCGGCTTGAATCCCATGGCCTTGGCGCCCTCGAGCACGGCCCGGGAGAATACCGCAAAACGCAGGTCGTTGTCCGCGTGGTCGCGCCCATCCTTGCCGTATATGCCGTCCCGATCGAACAGCGTAGGACAATCTATGAACTGGACCGAGACCGAGCGCCACTGCATGTAGCGCAGCCAGACCTGCACGCTTCCGGAGCCGAAGGGGATGTCCAAAGAATAGGCTATGCCGCCCCTCAGCTGCGCGGCCTCCACCGCCCGATACTTGGGCAAAAAAAGCAGCACATCGTGCCCGGCCGCGCCTAATTTCTGGCTCAAAGCGCCGATCACGTCGGCCAGCCCGCCGGTCTTGCAGAACGGGAACGCCTCGCTCGCGGCCTGCAGTATCTTCATTAGGATCCTTTTCGGATCAATTCGCGCCCGGCTCAGGCTGGGGCTCGGGGCCCGCCTCCGGCTCGGCCGCAGGGGGCTCATCGGCGCCCGGCCAGACCGGATCGGACGCCGGGGCGGGCGCGGACTCCGCTACGCCGGCCGCAGGCTCCGGCACGGACGGCTCGGACTCGGCCGGAAGTTCCGGATCCACTGGGGCGTCGCATGCTGCGGGCTCCCGGCCCTCGTAAGGCTGGGCCGCTTCCGAGGATTCTCCTGCGCCGGCCGCCAGTTCCGGGGCGCCGGCCTCAGCCGCGCCTTCCGCAACGGCCGCGGATTTATCCTCCGGGATCTGAAAATCCTCTATGGGCGGCAGGTCTTCCAGGCTGCGCAGGCCGAAATGCCGCATGAAATCAGCGGTCGTGCCGTAAAGCAGAGGCCGGCCCACGCTCTCCTTGCGCCCCACCACCTTGACCAGGCGCTTCTCCAACAACGTCTCCAAAGCGGCGATGACGTCCACGCCCCGGATGGACTCGATCTCGGCGCGGGTCAGCGGCTGCTTATAGGCCACGATGGCCAAGGTCTCATGCGCGGCCGTAGACAGCCGCAGGGTCATCTTCTCCGCGAACAGCTTGCGCACCAAGGGTCCGTAAGTAGAACGCGTGGCCATCTGGAAGCCGCCGCCGATCTCCAGGAGCTGGAGAGCGGAACCGATATCCTCGAACTTCTGCTTGATCTCCCCCACCAAGGCGCCCAGGCGGGCCATATCCTTCAAGCCCGTAAGCTTGCGCAGATCCTCCAAAGCCAGAGGATGGTCCGTGATGAAGAGCAGGGTCTCGAGCTGTTTCTTCAGCTCCTCATTGTCCAAGGACGACGCTGGCGTCTGAGCCATCTACGCGGACCTCCTTCTTATATACCATGATCTTGCCGAGATTGCCTTCCTGACGCACGATTATCCTCTGCATCTTGACCAGCTCCAGCATGGCCAGGAAACATGAGAGGATGCCGCGCCGCTTGCGCTCGTCCGCGAATATATCCTCCCACACGATGCCGGCCCGGCTCTCCAGGAGGAACATGATCTTCTCGATCTTCTCCTCTATGGGATATTCCTCGGCCTCCACCGCGTGGGTCCCGGTCTCTACGGTGCGGGCCAGTATTTCGCGCAGGCTGCCGAGCAGGTCGAACATGCTCAGTCCCAAAGCCTTCTCGGAATCGTCAAAATGGGGCACGCCCCGATAAAACACATCCTTGAAATCGTCGGCGCGCTTCTCCAGGAACTTGGCCGCTTCCTTGAACTTCTGGTACTCCAAAAGCTTGGCCTTGAGCTCGGCCGTGGGGTCCGGCCCGAGATCCTCGTCCTCGTCCCCGTGCGAGGGCAGCAAGGCCCGGGCCTTGATGCCCATGAGCGTGGCGGCCATGACCAAGAACTCCCCGGCCACGTCCAGATTGAGCTCCTTCATGAGGTCCAGATAGGACAGATACTCGGTCGTGATATGGGCGATAGGTATGTTGTTGATGTCGAGGTCGTCGCGCTTGACCAGGAACAAAAGCAGGTCCAGGGGGCCTTCGAACATCTCCAGATGCACTTGATGGCTCATGCCAGCCTCATGGCTTTGCGGACTTGGCTCATCGTAGCCTGAGCCGCGGCCCGGGCCCGGCGCGCGCCCTCGGCCAATATGGCGTCCACCTGCTCGGGCTGGGCCGCGTAAGCCTCGCGCCGAGCGCGGAAATCCGCGAACGGGCCTTCCATGGACTTGAGCAGATCCTTCTTGCAAGCCACGCAGCCGATCTGGCCCGCGCGGCATTCCTCGCCCCGGGCCGGCCAATGCGGACTATAGAGCTTGTGCAAGGCGTAGATGGCGCAGCCCGGCGGGTTCTCCGGGCAGGGCTCGGGATGTCCGGGGTCGGTGGCCCGCTTCCGGGTCGGGTCCGTGTACATGGCCATGACCTTGGCGGCCAAGGACTGCGTCGACTCGTAGATATCGATGGTGTTGCCGTAGGACTTGGACATCTTGCGGCCGTCCGTGCCCGAGACCTTAGGGGTCTGGGTCAAAAGGGGTTGGGGCTCGGCCAAAGTCGGGCCGTATACGTTGTTGAACTTGCGCGTGATCTCACGGGAGAGTTCCACGTGCGGGAGCTGGTCCTGGCCCACGGGCACGCGGGCGCCATGGTAGAGCAGGATATCCGCGGCCTGCAGCACGGGATAGCCCAAGAAACCGAAGGTGCGCACTTCATAACGGGAAGCGGCCGCATTTTCCACGGCCGCGGCGTGCTCGCCGGCCGCGACTTGGCTGTGCTTAGTCTTGGCCAACTCCTGCAGCTGTTCCTTCCAAGTCGGGTTGTTCTCCAGCCAGGATAAGGGCGTGACCATGCCCAAGAGCAGGGCTAATTCCGCATGCTCCATCACATCGGATTGCTTGAAGATGACGCACTTAGCCGGATCCAAGCCCGCGGCCAGCCAATCCAACACCATCTCGCGCACGTTGCTCTGCAAGGCGCTGGTGTCGTCGTAACCCGTGGTCAGCATATGCCAGTCGGCCACGAAGTAATAACATTCGTAGCCCTCCATCAGGGACACCCAGTTCTTGAGCGCGCCCCAATAGTTGCCTATATGGAGGCGGCCCGTGGGCCGCATCCCGGACACCACGATCTCTCGGCGGTCTGGCATCGCGTGTATCTTATCATTTTCCAGGGATACGGCACTCATTTCCCATGATAATCATTATAGCGTCAGAAAATGATTGCCGTGTCCCCGGATCAAATACGGCGGCGCAGCCAGTCTTGAGCCTGGCCGCGGTCACGGATACGGCCCGCCCATTGGGCCCGAGCCGCGTCATCCAGGATAGCCCGGAACTGCGGTCCCGGCTTCAAGCCCGCGCGGCTCAAGTCGTCTCCGCCCAAGAAGCAGGGCTGCAGGGCGGATTCCGGCAGATGCGGAAAAGCTAAGATCAGCATGCGCCGGGTCTCCGGCGGCAAGGCCGCCCGGGGCGCGGCCCGATCCTGAGCCAACTCCAGGGCCAAACTTATGCGCCGGGCCAGGCCCCGCTCCACGGGCAAGGATGCCAGCAATTCCTTCCCCTTTTCGCCCATAGCCAAAGCCATGCTGCCTAAACGCTCTTCCGCAGTCTCGCCCTCGGCCCGGGCCGGAGCCGCGATATGCACCAGGTCCAAATAGCCCCAAGTCCGCAAACGGCGCAAAGGACAGGCCGGATCGGACTCGCCCAATATGCGCATAAGCTCGGCCGCGATGCGATGCCGGGACAAGCGGCCCGCGATGCAGCCGTAAAGAGATTCCCGGGTCATGGTCAAGAAGCCCGGCGCCAGCCGGAACTGGAAACGGCAAGCGAAGCGCGCGGCCCGAAACACGCGCGTGGGGTCGTCGCGGAAACTGGCCGGATGCAGGACCCGTAATATGCCGGCCTTCAAGTCGCGCAAGCCGCCGTACGGGTCCACCAGCGCGCCCACCCCCTGGGGTTCCAAGCGCACGGCCATGGCATTTATAGTGAAATCCCGGCGCAGCAAGTCACGCTCCAAGGATGCGGGCTTCACCTTGGGAAGGCAAGCCGGCTCCGGGTACTCCTCTTGGCGGGCCGCGGCGAAATCCACGCGCAAGCGGCGGCTTTTCACGCGCAAGGTGCCGAATTCTCCGAAGGCCTCGGCCTTCGCGCCCAGCATGCGGCCGCAGAGCGCGGCCACCTCGGAGGGGTCGCCTTCCGCGACCAAGTCCAGATCATATACGTCCTTACGCCCCAATATCCAGTCCCGCACACAGCCGCCCACCGCGTACAAGGCCAAGCCTTCAGCTCGGGCGCGCTCGGCCAGAGGCTCGAGCAGCGCGGCGGTATCCCGCGGCAGGCTGATCCGGGGGATAGACATCAGGCTTTTCCCGGAGGCAAGGCCGCGTCCGGGGCAGCGCGCAGCGCGTCCAGGTATTCCTGATAAGCGGTAAGCCGGTCATTGGCTTTCAGCAGCTGCTCCAAGCCGGATAGCAGATTGGCTCGGGTCATAGACGCGCCCCGAGCCGGAGCAAAAGGCAGCACCCCGGGCATCTTGTGATCCCGGGCGAAATGCGGTTTTACTTTATAAAGGGACAGCCCCAATTCGCGGGCCACGTAGGTCATGACCTCCCACTCCTCGGCGCGATAAGTCTCGCGGTTGAGCAACTCGGCCAGATCCTCGGGCCCGAACATTATCTCCGGCTCCATATCCAGGGGCATATTCTTGCCCAAGGCCTGCTTCAATGCTATGAAATCCTCGCTCATCTTCTTACGCCAGCGCGCCTCTTCGGCCCGGAAGGATTCCGGGAACACGAAGACCAGGATGTCAGCCGTAGGCTCGAAATAGATGAAGGGATCCTGAGAAAAGAACGGGGCATGGCATTCGGGACAGAGCAGGAGATTGCACTCCTTGGCCGCCAATGCCTCCCGCAGGTTAGGGCTGGCGCTCCCGTTGATGAAGCTCCAGACCTCGGCCTCGAAAGGCTCGCAGCCTTTCGGGCACTTCGCCTCGATCACGCCTTTAAATGACATAGGGAGATTATATATCTTGGACCGGACGCGCGATACCTGCTATCCACGGGAAACGCGTGTCGAGCAAGTCCCGAGGGAACCATTTCTCCACCGCACGCGACTGCTCGGGAGCCGCGGCCGCATGCAGATACAACGCGGCCAGGACTATCAGATAAAGGTCCGCCAACAGCGCCGCGCCGCAGAACGACAGGCCGACCGTCCAGACGGCCGCATAGGCTGCCAGGCGCATGGGCGGGACCGCCGGCCACAAGTCCCAGCCGAACGCCGGCAGCATGAGGACTCCGATCCCGGCGAATAGGCTGAATAATAAGAAGCCCAATATAAGCGTGCCCGCGGACTCCGACATGACCAGCGCGGCATCGGAACGGGCCGCATCCGCCCGGATCAAGGCCTGGGACCTGGCCATGGCCGCCCGCAGTCCTTTACGCTCCGCGATCACTACCGGGATCACGAACAGGTTGCAGCTCTGCCAAAACGCGGAACCGCCGTAGGTCCAGGGCCAAAGCGCCCTGAACCTGCGGCTCAACGCCCGCAGACCCGTGTACAAAGCGGCCGTGAGCGCCGCCCAAGCCAACAAAGCGGGCGCATGTTCGAACATGGCGATGAAGCCGTCCCGGATATTCGGCTCCTCTCCCCGCAGCCGCTTGAGCGCGCAAGCCACCACGGCCCCGCTGGCCAAGGCCGCGGCGCCATAACCCAGCCATGTGATCAGAAAAAACACCGCGTCTATACGCCAGCCCGTACCGGCCCGGCCCAAGATGCTCATGAGGCCGAATATAGGTCCCCCAGCCAGAGCCATGGCCGCGACGCAGAAAAGCGCGGTGCTCGGGTCCTTAAGGAACACCCGGAAGGACCTACATAATAACCCGATCTGGCCGCGCTCTTCATCAAGGTATTCCCGCCGCGTGCGCAGCCAGATCCAATACCCGATCACGACCACTAAGGCCGCGCCCCCCACGATCCGCTGCCAGTCCTCATTATCCATATATGGTGCCTGGCATTCTAAGATTTCTTGGATCGGGGAATCCAGGTTATAATAAAGCATGATCCATCTGATCCTGGCGCTGGCCCTGCCGCTGCCACCGCTGACCTGGGCTGCCAGCGCCGAACGGTTAAGCGCCCTGGGGCGCAACATCGAATGCGCGGGCGCGGCTCCAGCGGCCTGCCTGCTGGCGGCAGGGATAGCCGGCGACATGTTCTCTGCGTCCCCGGACCTAGTGCTGGACCGTCTGGCGAAAAAACACTTGCGCATATCGATCGCAGCCCCGGGCCGGGCCGACATCGCGCGACCGGACGGATCCCTGATCGTGCGGGCCGCGGAAGACACCCTATACGAACATACGCTCTCCGGCCAGCCCATACCCGGCGGAGCCATCCTGGTCCACGAGCTAGCCCATGCCGTGTACTCTTATGGGCTCGATCCCCAACAGCGCAAGCGCGCAGCCGCGGCCTGGAAGCGGGCCCAGCGCGGAGAGGCCCAGTTCCCGGACCGCCGATCCGCCGCTTCGGCCGCGGAATTCTTCGCCCAAGCCACGGCCATATGGTTCGGCCTGTACTATGACCAAAATGGCGGCCCTGCCCGCACGGCCGCGGGGCTGACCGCAGAGCATCCGGACCTGGCGGCCCTGCTGCGCCAGCTATTCGGAGCCCCCAGACGAATGGCCCCCCGGCCCGGGGCCGCACTCCGGACCGCGGCCCCGGCGGCTAGCCCCGCGGCTGCGCAAGCCGCAGCCCGACATCCCGAAACGACGACCAACTGCTCGGATCATTCGGATTGCGCTGAAAAAGCGCAGCGCGCGCTATCCGCAGGCCGGTATCAGGCCGCGGACTCCTTATATAGCCGCGCCATAAGCCTCGACCCGCAAGACGCGCAAGCCTGGAAGCAGCGCGCCGCAGCCCGATCCGCTCTGGGGCAGGCCGCGGAGGCGCAATCCGATATCGGCATGGCGGACCGGTTAAAGCGTCCCGCGCCGCGGCCGGACTTAGCCGAAACCCGTAAACGCGGGCTCTCGGATATAGCCATGGGAAAATTCTCACAAAAGGGCTGCGCGGACTTCCAGGAGTGCGCGGGATTCGAGAATTGCTACCGCAAAGCGGATAGGGCCTTCATGTCCGGCTGCTGTCACGCCGCGGATCGCCTATACACCCAAGCCATGGACTTAAAACCCGAAGACCCTTGGGCGATATTCCACCGCGGCGTGGTCCGCTACGCACTGGGCGAGGATGCGGCCGCCCTGTCCGACCACAGAAAGGCCATGGGCATGTCTCCGGAAATACCCCAAGCGGCTAAAGGCTCCAAGGGCGACATCAAATGCCGGCCGCGCTGATCGCGCAGCCTACTGGGATATGCGCTTGAAATATTCCTTGATGATCCGGTCATAGGCCTGCGGCCGGCCTTCCTTGAGGGAACGCTCCAGCTCCTCCCTTATCTCCTTAGGCGGCTGATAATCCTTGGCCGAAGGCAAGGGCACGAACTCCAGCCGCGCCCCGCCCGGTGCGCTGCCGCGCACCCCGGTGGCGGGACGCGCGAACCCGGAGCCGATGCCCAGCTCTATATGCTGGCTGCCGGAAGCGGCCTGAGCCAAGCCGCGTCCGCCTTGATCCAGCAGTTCCAAGACTTTCTGCTGGTGCCCCAGCGCCCCGCCCGAGTCCCCCTGCGCCATGTCCCCCTCCGCGGATTTCTGCTCTTCCTGGGCCGCGGATAACTTATCCGCGGCTTCGGAAGCGCTGGCCCCGGCTTCCTCCATGACGGATTCCAGTTCCTGCTGCAGGCTGGCGGTCTGAGCCCGCACCTGGGATTGCCGGCGCGCCGCGGACGCGGTCTCGTCGCGAGGCCCATCCGGCTCCGGCGCGGAAGGAGCGCCAGACAATCTGCGGGCGATAGCCTCCTGCGCGGACGCGAACCAACTCATGGCCCCGGGGAGTCCGGCTGGGCGCTGCGCCGCTTCGCGGAAACCCGCGATCGCGGTGCGCAGGAACTCCGGAGCCCTCAGCACCCGGCCGGAAGCGAATTCATCCCGCGCCGCCTGCATGGCCGGCAAGGTGCCGGGCGGCAGGTCCCGGGTCCGGGCGGTGGCCGATGACAGCAATGCCGATTCCTCGGCCGCGAGCCCCGCCAAAAGCTCCTTCTGCTCCTGCACGAACCGCGCCCGGCGGCGCTCTTCCATGCCCGAACTGAGTTCAGCCAGACGCGTCTGCTCCTCCACCACCTGGGCCCACTGGCCCTGCAAGCGCTCCCACCGGGCAGAAGACTTGGCCGGTCCGGAGGCCGCGGACATGCCCGCGCCCGCCGCAGCCGAGACCGCGGCCTCTATGGCCGCGAGCTGCTGGGCCAACTCCTGGGCGATCTGCGCGGCCAGCTTCATGTCTCCGGCGCGCAAGGCCTGCCGCAAGGCATCGGCCGAGGTCTGGGCTTGGAGCAGGGGCATGGAATAAGTCCGCCGCGACCGTTCTTCGCTGCTGCCCGGCTGGACCCGGGGCAAAGATGCGATGAGGCGCGACAAGGACTCCACCTTCTCCCGCAAGCGTTCCAGGGACTCCTGCACCCGGCGCAAAGTCTCGGCCGGGAACTTAGCCGACTTATCCGCGGCCATGGCTGCCAAGGACTCGGAGATGCGTTCGCCGTCCCGGCTCATGTTCCCGGATCGGTTGTAGATATCCTGCAGGTCTTGCACCGAGCGCCCCTTCTTAAGCTGGGCCTGGGCCCGGCGCAATACCTGAGCCAGCCGGCGATGGCGGTCCCGGGCCGACGGGTTATCGCCTTTCTCCCCTGCGGCCATGGCCGCGGGCAAGCCTTGGCTCTGGGCTTGGCGCAGGTCCTGGGCCAGCCCCGCGAACTGTTGGCGCAGGCCCGGATTGGCATAGGCGTCCTGTTCCATGGCCTGGGACAACGACTCCATGCCCGCCGCCGATTCCTTCCACTCCGGCTCCAGACCGGAGGACTCCCGCCTCGCCAGTTCGGTCTGCCCCGCGGCATACAGACCGAACACCGTTTCTTCATGCCGCGCGGTCCGGTCCAAAGCCGATTCGGCCTGGTCCCAGCGAGCCTGCGCCAGCCTATGCCCGGCTTCGAAATCCACGATCTCCAGCCGGCCCGGCTCCGACACTCCGCTCTGGGCCGGGACCGCGTCGTCGTAGGCCTTGACCCGGAACTCGATCTTGGTCCCGGGTTTAAAACCGGCCAGCTCCCAAGGGTAGTCGCCTATGAATTCCTTGAGCCCGCCTTTGCGGACGGCAAAAGCCTGCAGCCGGGTCTCGGTCTCGGGCCCGCCGGCCGGCTTGACCAGCAAGGCTGCCCGGGAAAGGCCGGAATCGTCCCGGACCGCGTAAGCCACGGGCAGCATGCCCGTAGGCGAGGCTTGCACCGCCTGCTGCGGCGAAAGCAGCTCCGCCGTGGGCGCTTCATCCTTGACGGCTTGCAGCGTGTAGACCACCGGCGCCGGGTCGCGCCGGCCGTCCCGGGTCTCCAGGTCCAGCTGGAAAGAACCGTCCTGGCGCACGAAGAAGCCCGCCGCCACTTCTCCGGGCGTCCCCGGCCGCAAAGCTATCGGCACCGGCAAGAAAGAAGCGCGCAGAAAAGCCCGGGCCAGGGCCTGGTTCGGCCGGCCGCATATCCTCACCCAGCTGCCCCGGCGCGCGGTCAAGGGCTCGCTGCCGCTCAAAGGCACGGCCGCGTCCTGGCCGTTGATCCGGGCGTATAAGGACTCCAATCGGGGCAAGGACTGCGGCGTCAAAGCGTATACGCGGCTATCCAGACCGCGCCAAGATATCCGGTAGCTCAATGGCTCCGCCACGGAAGCCACGGTAAAATAAGCCTCTTGCGCGGATTGCCGCTCCCAAGGCGCCGGCCGCCAATCCCCGGACGTCCGGAGCCAGAGCTGGGTATCCAGGGAGCTGGCCGGGCCGCCCTGCCGGCCCGGCAAGCGGCGCACGGAGATCTCGGCCGGCCGGCCCAGATCCCAGACCGCGTCGCCCGGATGGACCGCGAGGAACCTCTCCAGCGGCATATCCCGCCACGGCGCCAGCACCCTTTCCCAAGATGCGCCGGCGGTCCACGGCCACGTAGCCAGACCTACGAGCGCCGCGGCCGCGCTCAGCTTCCACTTCCGGGACGGGATCCAGCGGAAAGCCGGACGCTGGGGCAAGCCGGCCAGCGCCTCTTCCGTGGCCGAAAGATGCGCCTGCGCCAATTGCTCCGAGGTATGCGCGCAGCCCTGGCCGCGCAGTTCCCAAGCCGGCCGCAAGAAAGGGCGCAGTTCCGGGAATTCCCGCGCCGCCTCCTCCAGCACCGCGCTCCAAACATTTCCCCGCCCAGCCCGCCATACCGCGCGGCCCAGAGCCCAGGCCAAGACGGCCGCGCCGGACAGCCAGAACGCGTAACGAAGATTCCGCGGCAGGAGCAGGCCGCGATCCAGCCAGAGCAGGGCGCTCAGCACGACTATGCCCCGGCCCCAGGTCAGGCCCAGATCCTCGCAGAGCCGCACCCGGGCCCGCTGCCGGCGCCAGGACCGGGTCAGGTCAAGCAGTCTTGACATGGCGCTGTCTGAGCTTTAAAGCGACGTCCTTATAGCCCGCGGCTTCCACCAGCCCGGCCAAGCGCTGGATGCCCTCCGGGTCCGAACTCAGGTCATAGAGGAATATGGACCGGCCCGGGCGGGACAGGGGGCGGCGCGCCTTGAGCCAATCGAACAGGGAATGGTCGGCGAAATACGTGGTCTGCAGATTGGTGGCGGACACCGCGAACAAGACCCGGTCGTCCGGCCCGGGCGCGACCACGCCCTCGCGCCGGTCCACATTGTCCACGAATCCCACGGGCAGGTATTTAATCCCATAATACGACGGATCAGCCACCCCGAAATAGCACAGTATCACGGGCGGATCGCCCAAGGCGCGCAATTCCTGGGCCAAAGGCTTAAGCCCCTGCCCCCAATCCAGATTAGAATCCACCAGCCAGCGATAGCCTTGGTCCGGCCCGCCCCCCGCCTCATTGAAGTAAGCCAGATAATGGGGATGGCAGCGCCCCAGCGATACTCCCAGCCAGGCCGCCAATAACGCGGCCGCGACCTGGCCGGACCGGCGCTCCAGGAGCCAGGCCGCGCCCGCGGCCCCGGCCACGACCAGGAACGGATATACGGGCAATATATGCCGGTACCCGATCTGAGTCCGGGAGAAGCAAGCCAACAAGAAATATACGGCCGGCGGAACAGTCAGCCATATGCCCGCCAAGAAACGTTCCCGATCCGAAGCCAAGGCGGCGCGGTTTTTAGCCCACGCCCAGACTCCGAGCCCAGCGGTCAACAGCAAAGGCAAAGGCGTCTTGAGCAGCAGCGCGGCCGGGAAATAGAGCAGCCGGCCATCGCTCGGATGCGCTCCGAATAAAAAAGACGCCCGGCCCTGGCCCAAACGCGCCAAGGTGGCGCTCAAGCCCTCCCAATACAGCGGGACGTTGTATATGCGATAGGCCGCGGCCAAGACCAGGCCACAGGCCAGCCCGGCCCAAGCCAGGCCCGCCGTGGGAAAACGCGCGCCCTGCCTCCGGCCCAGGTTCCACTCCGCCAAGAGCATGGCCGCCACGAAGAAGGGCAGTATGAACATGTTGAACTTGCAGGCCATGGCCGCGCCCATGGCCGCGCCCGCGGCCAACCAACGCGCCCGAGAGCGCCGTCCGGAGCCGCGCAGCAGGAAGAAAGTCAGGAAGAAAAATACCGCGCTGCCCGTGTCCGTGGTCACGAGCGCGGCATTGGTAAAAAGCGGCGGGCACAAGCCCAGCAGCAAAGCGCCCGCCCCAGCGGCCGGCAAGCCGGCCAGGCTATACGCCCACGCGCACACGGCCCCGGCCAGCAAGGCCCCCCAACTGATCAGGCTCCAGAGCCGAGCCGTGTCCAACATGCGCTCCGGATCCACGCGATTCTTATACAGGAAAAGATCCGAATACGTGTACGGCATGCCTTGCAGCCAAGCCGGATGCTGGAACATGGTCGCCGGCCGCAGGACCAGCAAGGGCAGGGCCGCCCACATCTCGGCTAGCGGCGGGTGGTCGCGATAATTGAGCAGCCGGACCCCGTTGCGCAGCGCCGCGTATCCGGAGGCCAAATGCACGGGTTCGTCATAGGTAGGCGCTGAGACCCGGATCATGGACCAACCCATGAACACGAACAAGAATAATCCCAGCAAAGCTGAAGCCCTCATGCCGGAATTATACAATAGGGTGCCGGGGATCAACTTATTTAACTTATTTCCCGGGGAGCTTCAGCTGGGGATGATGCCGAAGTCGGTGGTAGGACCGGATGCTCCAACCCGGCTTAAGCGGTTCTCGATCACGTTGAGTTCCTGCATCTGCCGCCGCTTTTGATCCACTAATCGGGAACCGAGCGAATACGAGTTCTTCTTCTCCGCTTCCAACAGCATGTCCTCGGCGCGTACGTGCGTGACCAGGCCGCCTTTGCCGGAAACGAATATGGATACCCTCTGGGCTATATCGTTGAAAGCGTCCCATTCGCTGAATATGCCTTCGAGCAGGACCTTGAGCACCATGCCCACTCCGATGAGACCGAAGGCCAGCGTGGTCACGAATCTTATGTACATTTCCATGTGGATATCCTTCCACTCTTATTGTAGCCGGCAACGAGCCGTTTATGCAGGGCCGACTGGGCCGGGGGCGTGCCGCAATGGCACCATGGCGATATAGGCCTTTAGACCTACTTGAGCTTATCCCGCAAACGATCCACGGTCTCACGCGGTCGAGACAGGTCAATGGAATGATTGTCTCCTGAAGAGGAAGAATCCGATGATCCGTCGGATGCGGGCGCGGCGCGCAACGACTCAGCATGCTCAGTCAAATCGATGCATGTCAATGGTATAGGAGAAGACAGAATCTTGTCCAGCATCGACCGGATGCAAGCATCTTCACTCCGATCCCGGTCATAATACAAGAGCCGCCGCTGCTTAGCTATCAGTGGATGTCCTTGTGCCAACATCCTCAGCACCGCATCCAAATAAGCCGCATTCCCGGATATCTCCCGCCCGGAACAAAGCTCCATGCTGGCCTGCATCAAACAGTACTCGGCAATGCCGGGATGCACTTCAGCGTGGGGCATCACCTCAGGAAGCGGCATTGCCGGGAAAATCGCAGGCGCGGGCGTACGTGCATGTACCCGACGCGCGCGATCGCGCAGCCAACTCAAGGTCAGACGCCGGCCCATGAAGTTCTGTCCTGACAACTCCATAAACAGGTCGAACTCTCCGACCGTTAGGTCTGAGGTACACTCGTCGCGCTTGGTCACAGGAT
>JBAZVY010000007.1:0-26296 GCA_041660645.1 Elusimicrobiota bacterium
CTCGAGTACCGTTCCAGCCACCGCTCTTGGGTGTTCGATACCGACGACTTCATAAAGCTCCAGGACGGCAAGGAGATCAACGGGCCGGTCGCCCAGCAGATCATCAGCGCCATAGAGCGGGAAGAGGCGGACGCGGCCTATCAGGAATATTACCTGGCCCATGAGGCGGAGGCGTCCAAGGCGGATCTGAAGAAACCGTCCAAACCGGCGGCCAAGGCCAAGGCGTCCGTAAAGGCGGGCAAGACGGCTAAGGCGAAGACCGTGAAGCCGGCCGCCAAGGCCGCTAAGAAGTCCGCGCGGAGCGGCAAATGATCCGGCTGGGGAGGGCGTTGCGCGTCCTGTTGGGATTGTCGCTCGTTGCTCCGTATCCGGCGGCCGCGGCCAATAATATCCGGATCGGCCGCCCGGCCGGAGCGCCGGTGGTCGTGTCCGGAGCCGCGGCGGCCATAGCCGGCGGCAAGCTCGGCGTGCCCGCGGGCGTCAAACTTTCCTGGGTCGATCTGAAATCCCCATATGTGAATCCCGGGCTCTCTATTAAGCCGCAGGTAAAGGCGCCGGCGATCCCCGGCGTGGTAGTGGTCGAAGGCATGGCTCCCGCCGGATTGCCGGCCATCCCGGCCGCGCTCATAAAGTCCATGGCCCCCATGGAAGCGTGGTTCCCGGCGGCTTCGGATGCCGCCGCGATGCTGCCGAGCGGGACCAAGGTCTCCTCATTTCATGATCTCCAGGTGATGGGCTCGGCCCAGAAATCCGCAGCCGCGGTTTCCGGCCGGGTGTTCGACGGCGCGCGCGTCAAGAAGGACGCGGCCGAAGCTCCGCTGGATGGGTCCGTGGAACCTGAGACCGTGACCCGGGAGATCGCGGGCCAGGCGCAGGAACAGGATCTGACCTTGCGCTTCAGCCGCGACGCCCGCAAACAATTGGCGGGCTCATCGCTTTATGCATCCGTGCGCTTGGTGGGAGGTTCCGGCAGCCAGTGGTATTGGAATCAGTTCGCGGACGGGGCCAAGGTGCGCGTGCTGGTGGGCGGCCAGACTATGTTTACGACCCGGGTGGAATCCGGGCAGACCAAGGCCATCAGCCAGCTCGTCAAAAAGGACCTGGAGGGACTGTATTCCCCGCAGATACTGGGCAAATATACCATCGCGCAATTACGGCATCGGTTGATAGACGAATTGACCGCGTATAATCGTTATTCCAAGCCCGGCCAGCCCACGGTCATAGGTCCGGATTCCCAGGTGCGCGTGGTGCGCTTCATGAAGTACAGCGCGGCCCGCGCCCTGCCGGAGAACCAGGACGAACAAGTCTACGAACCCAAGCTCCGGGCGCCGATAGTACTGCCCTCGGCTTTGGCCGATACCCGTAATCATCTGCCCAAAGCCGTGCTTCTGGATATGAGCCTGTTTCAGAATCCGGTCCCGGCCGAGTTCTTGGAAGACATGGGCAAGCTCATGAAGGCGGGCATGTACTTCGTGCTCATGTCGGATCGGCCTAAGGACGGACCCGGTTCGGTGGAAGAACTCTTGACCCGGGGCTTGACCAACCGGCAGCGCGATAATCTGACCCGCTATAAGATGATCGTGCTCAGCGACAGCGGAAATTCTCTAGCCGGCTATAAGGGGCTGTTCCCTGCGGCCATGCCTATCCCGCGCTTTAAATCAGAGGAGCGGGATATCATGGCCTACGTGGCCATGCGGCTTCGGGCCTCCGTTCTGCAAAACACCGCCGCGGAGATCAAGCTCAAGCTGCCCCGGGGCGTGAACGCGGCTGCGTTCATGGACGAGTTCCGGACGGCGCTGCAGGCTCTCGAGTTGAAGCGGGAGGTCAATATATCGGTCCAGAAGGACGGCAGCTCCGCGATCGTGACCCTGCGGCCTAATAGCCTGATATCGGCTTTGCCGGACATGTTCGAGGCTTTGCGCGACCGGGAAGGCCTGTTCGTCAATAACAGCGACCTCATGGTCATCAGCCGGGATGCCGATCTGCTAAAAGCTACGGCCGGAGCGGTCCAACCCGCGCTCCACAGCGCGGCGCAAGGCGCGGCCTTGGTGGACCTGTCTTTGGCCGCGATGCTGGGCAAATATCGGGAAAACATGCGCGGCGACCTGGCCGCTTCCGCGTCCAAGATATCCTCGTTCATAAAGAACCGGGATTCCAAGGGCGGGGATTTCGGCAACGTGTACATGATGATGGGCCATGTCATGCACTCGGCCTTCAACTGGGCGGTCTGGGCGTACCGCAACACCGGAGTCTTGCCGGGCGCCGACGAACTCATAACCCGGGCCCGCCGCAACTGGGCCTATGAGGACAGTCTGCGCGTGCGTAATATGGTGGACCGGCCGGGGCATACCATGGACGGATACCGGGAAGTGATGGAAGCCCGTCTGCGCACCATGCATAAGACCGTGGCCGAACTGCTGCAGGCCTATCCCATAGTGCTGGGCACGGAATTGCCCAATCTGTTCGTCATCGACCGCTATAAGAAAGGCCAGTTGGAACACCGGGACGTACTGCGCCTCATATACGACTTCGTGGCGGCGCGCGAGACCCCGGACGGTTTGGAAGTGATGGTCTTGGACTTCAAGACCGGCCAGACCCCGACCCTTCAGAACCTGGAGAAAGACGTGCAGGTCCAGCTCTACGATATAGCGGTGCGCCAGCTCTGGGCGAACGTGCCCGTGCCCTATGTTTCGGGCGCGGCGCGCAAAGTGGCCAGCACCGGATTGACGTTCATATATCCCAACGGCGGCTACCGGCCCTTGCTCAACGAATGGGGGCGCATAAAGTATGAGAAGTTCTTGCGCCAGGTCATGGACCGGATCCGCAAGCATAATAATCCGCCTGCGCCCAAGACGGATAAAAAACCGGCGGCTAAAAGCACAAAGACCGCGCGAAAGGCCTGATTATATATAGGCCTAATAGCCTGTATATATTTGCCTGATAGGCCCTGACTTTTCCGGGCTCACCTGTTATACTTAGTGCAGGAGGCGGGGCTATGATCCGTCGCTGGGCAAGCCGAGTCCTGAGCATCGTCCTTAGTGCCGCGCTCTTTGCGCTCGCCCCGGGCTTGGGCTGTTATGAAGCCTTGGCCGCGGTCTCGCGCAAGTCCGCTGCTGTCCGCGTCCCTTCCGGCGTATCGGTCCAGCCTATAGCGGCCCTGCCCAATGTATCCGTATCTCTGAACCTCAATAATCCCGGTTCGGCCGCGAACCTGCCGGCTTTACAGCGGACGTATAAGGTCTCGGCTGTGCCACCGGGCGCGGCTCCGCTCGCGGCCGCGGCTGCCTTCGGACCCGCGCCGCTGGCTCCGGCCGCGATATTCATGCCCCAGGCGGCCGAGGCCCCGGCTCCGGCTGGCGCTGCGGCTTCTGCCGGATCGGTTTTGCAGCGCGGAGCGGAACGTTTGTCCCGGGCCTCGGACGGAGGGGAGAAAGGCGCTGTCTTGGGCGAGATCTATACCGGAGCCAAGCCCGCAGCTTTCGATGCGGACGCGGTCCGGGGCCGGGTTTCAGACGCTAGCCGAACCACGCTGTCCAAGTCGTCCGCGGCTGAGCCGGAAGCCCTGCCCCTACTCGTAGCCACAGCTAACGATAGCCAGCGGAGCCTGCCCGAGCGCTTCGCGGCCGTGGCCGGCATAGCCGCGGTCGGAGGCGAGGCCGCCCGGGCCAGCCTCAAGGCGGTGGGCCGCGCCAATCCGGAAGGCGGGGCAGCGGATTACGAGGTCAAGCGCAAGGCCCTGCACGCTTTGGCGGACTTGGGCGAGGTCGTGAGTCTGCCGCCCGTGTCCCGGGCCCATGCCGATGCGATATTGAAGGAATTGACCGCAACCAAGCCCGAGGCCGCCATATTCGATTATGACGGCACCCTGGAGCCCACTCAGGACCGGATATCTCCGGAAACGGCCCAGGCCTTGCAGTCCGTTTCTGACGCGGGCGTGGAGACCATGATCTTGACCGCGCGTTCCGATTGGGACGGGGACAGCGTCCATGATTCGCTTCGGCCGCTGACCGCCGGGCAGAAGGCGGGGTTGGTCGTAGGCGCGGAACGCGGAGCCCGGCTCAGCATATACGACGCCTCTGGCCAGCCCCGGATAGTCAATACCGCTCCGGCCTGGACCGCGGATGAGCGCAGCGCCGTCCAAGACGCCCTGGATCAGGTCAAGGCCGCGCATGGCCAAGGCCTTCGGGACGGTCGATCGGAGATCGTGTCGGATTACGGTTATACGCTGTATCTGCCTCCGGCCATCACCCGGGAGGGGCTCCAAGCCGCGTTGGAGCAGGTGTCCGAGACGCTCCGGGCGCGAGGCGTGACGGCCGTAGTCACGGCCATCTTGGACAGCAGCTATTACCAGCTCCCGGTCGTACTCGTGAGCAAATACGATAAGGCCTATGGCGTCAAGCTCATGCGCCGGGACCTGGGCGTATATATGCGCTTGCGCGATATAGTGCGGAAACTTCCCGCCGGGCTGCAGCGGGCCGCTTCCGGGCTGGCGCGCATCCTGCCTCATGCCGCGGCGTCCTCCGAGAAGACCCTGGTGGTCGGCGACCAATTCCTGGGCGCGCGGGCGGACGACGCTAAGATGTTGGCCGGAGCCCCGGGGGCTATGGCTTTGGCCGTGGGCGGGACCGCGGATCCGCGCCTGGAGCGCGCCTTCGTGTGGCCTACGCAGGGCCATGCCGCGACCCAGGAGATCATGGCCGCCTTGTCTTCCCAGGCCAACGATTCCATCAATAAGAAGGCTTTGGGCGGACTTTTCACGCAGCGGACGCTTAGCATAATCGCTTTCATCGCGACCTCGGTGGCTTATCCGTTCATCGCCCTGCCCGTGGTGGGCGTGGCCGGGTTCGGCGCGCTTATGGCCCTGGGGCCGCTGGCCGCGATCGCGACCGGACCTTTGAACGGCCTGGTGGCCCGGAAGCTCTCGGCCCGCAACGCCATGGCCCTCAATACCGTGGTGCGCATGCTCCTGGCCCTGGCTTTGCCCGCTTTTTCGGCGTTCGGCGTGCTTAACTTCGGCACCTTGCTCGTGGCTTCGGTCGCCAACGGCTGGCTGTGCTCGTCTATAATGACCACGGAGAATATCTATATAAAACGCTTGGCCGGCAATAATGTGGGCGCGGTCAACGCCTTGGCCTGGATAAATTATCTGGCCATACAGGTGGTGCTGGGGCTGATCGTGGGCATAGGCACGATAATCGACCATTTCAACCCCATGCTCCCGTATTATATATCGGCGGGCCTGCACGCGGCCTTGATCCTGCCCATAGTCTGGAAGACCATACCCAACGACATCCCCAACGCGGCATCCGCCGCATATCAGGCGGCGCCTTCGAACCATGCTCTGCGCGATAAGTTGGCGGCCGGCTTAGACTTCATGAAAAAGAACTGGCAGGAAGCCGCCCTGTTGGGCGTGGGCATAGGGGCTTATTTCCTCATCGGTTCTACCATCCCCGCGACCTTGGCTCTGCTCTATTGGCTGAGCAAGACCGACGGGTTCAAGAAATTGTGGGCCAACAAGCCTTTGCGTTATGGGCTGATGTTCATGATGGCCGGAGCCTTCCTGTTCTTTCCGCTGCAAGCCTTCAGCCTGCCGCTCATGGCCAAGTGTCTGGCCGGAGCCGCGGGCAAGGCCGCTCTTTTGGGCCGGCTTTTGGGCGCTTTGTTCTTCGGCCAGCTCATATCCAACAGCAGCCAGGCCAAGCTGAGCGCGGTGCGCGTGCCTTTCCTGGGCCGGGTGGGCTTGCAGCGTTTCATCCAACTCGGGGTGTTGGGCCTGGCCGCGGCTTGGGTCTGGACCGGGCTGTTCCCGGGCAGCGTGCTGGCCGTGCTCGCGGCCTTGGGCGTGTCCGCCGGGCTTATGGCCCTGAGCGAGCGCATGACCGACAAGGGGTGGATCCAGTACGTGGGCGCGGGCTTGGCCTTCATGGTCTTGCCTCTGATCTTCTGGGGCAACGTGCCGGCTTTGTTCATGGCCATCTTGATGATCGGCTTGTTCTATGGTCCGGCCAGCGTGGCCCTGTCCAGCTACTTCATAAAGAACACGCCTAAGGGAGAAGCCGAGAACGTGATCGGCGTCCAGGGCTCGGCCTTCAATGCGGCCATCTCCTTGGGATTCGGAGTGGTCAGCGCCGTGGCCGGCCGCTATAACCCGACCTTGCCCGGACTCATGATACCGTTGTCCATAGCTTTCGTGCTGGTCGGCCTGGCTTTTCTGATCGCGCCGCGCTTCATGCCCGGCCTGCCGGATAAGGCCCTTAAGGAGCGCAGCAAGGTGAAGCTGTAAAACCTCGCGGCATAATTGGTAATATCATCCCGCCATGCCGGCCATACCCAAGATACGGTCCATAGAGTTCTTGTCTCCCCTGCCTGATCCTCAGGTCCCGGGCGGAGCCGATATCCGGGCAGACCTGGAAGATGGCAGCGCCTCCTCGTTTGGAGTGTTGACCCCGGATCATGTCGCGGCCCGCATGAACGAGGCGGGCCAGGATTTCGGCTACGGTTCGCCCGTCTTGTTCGTAAAACGGGTGGAGCCGGAATGCCTGGGCCGGGCCGTGGAAGCCATGGCCCAGGACATGAGCGGTTTTTGGCTGCGCTATTACAATTCCAAACCTCAGGCGCCTGCGGCCAAGGCGCGGCCCGGCGTCCGGAAAGGCGGGAAAAAGTGAGCGCACGGCTCCGCGTGGATTCCGTGCAGATCACCGAGGCCGAGCCGGCTGATGCCCCCGGGCATTGCAGCGCCGCGGTCCAGGTCACTCTGTCGGATGGCCGGCTGTTTTCCGTGTTGGCGGCGACTCCCGGGTGGTTCGTGGAGGAGTTCAACCGCTTGGGACTGGATTTTTATTTTGGCCCGTCCATACTCTTCGTCCGTTCCATGGAACTCGGCCTGGTGCGGCGCGCGGTCACGGACATGCTGGAGCACGGCGACCAGTGGCTTTGCCGTTATGACACTCCCCGCACCACCTTGGCCAAGGTCCTGGTGGAATTCAAGGTCAAGCACTCCTGAGACGGGGCATTAGGCCTCCTGGGCCGGCCCGCCTGGGCCGAAAGAAGTTGCCTGCTTAGGCCCTAAGACCTTCGCGCTGAAAACCCGCCTGACTATATAATCTCTCTACTATGAAGAAATTCATCGCTTCTTTTATCGTCTCTATCCTTATAACCACCGCTCCGGGCCTGCCTGCCTACGCGGCAGTGGCGAAATTCGCGCCTATCGGTAAAGCCGGGTCCATGCCCGGCGGGAACATGGGCGTGGGCCGCATCGCGGTCCCGACCGGCCAGACGTTCAATGTCTCTTTAGGCGCTCCGTCTCTCGGCTCCCGCAGCTACAGCCTGACGCCGGCTCCGACCCGGGCTTTGCCCGGCGTAATGCGGACTTTGCCGCAGACCGCGGTATCGGGCGCGCAGGCATCGCCGGCCGCGGCGGCCGCGGCCATCGCCGCTTCGGCGGCCCCGGCGCCTATGGGCATGAATCAGCTCCTGCAGGAGCGCGCCAGCCTGGCCTTGCCTGCCGAGCAGGTGGAACGGCTGTCCGCCGGCCAAGCCAAGGCTTCCGCCGCGGACATAATGGACCGCATCTTGGGCATGACTTCCGTCCCGTCCGCCAGTGAAGATGTCGCGGCTTCCGCCGCAGAGGTCTCCGCAGCCAGCCGACTATACCGAGCGCGCGTCAGCTTGGCCGAGCGCAAGCCCGGTCCGCCGGTTCCGGCCAACGCGGAAGGCCCTAAGCTGGCCCGCAATGGCGCGGTCTCAGCGTTGTTCTCGGTGCTGCGCGTTGCGGCCGCGGGCGGTGCGGTGTTCGGCCTGCAGGCGTTGGCGGCCGCTGGGCTGCCTTCCGTGTTCGGTCTGGTGCCGGTGGCCGCGGTCTGGGCGGTCAGTTCCGGAGTGCTGCTCCTGCCGCTGGCGCTATATGCCCGGCATCGATTGGCTTTGCGGGATTCTCCGCGCCTGGATAAGATCAAGTGGGTCATGGATATCGCCATCGGCGCCTATCTGGGCGCGGTGGCCATAGCCTTGCCTAGTCTGGGCGTGGTGTTGACCGCCAAGTACCTGGCGGCCGCGGCCGTGCCTGCGGCCGGCTTGGCCCTGGGCCGCACCCTGGGCGGCAGTTCCGCCCTCATGGACAGCCTGCTGACCTGGGGCTCTCTGGCCGTGCTGCCGGGCATACTCGGCTTGGGCGTGGCCGGGGTCATAGGCGTGGGCCCCATGTTGGGCATGATGATGCTGCCGATCATGACCAGCGTAGCGTTCTTCTTGGGCACTATAATACGCTCCGCCGAATCGGGCCGGCCCTTCCCCACTGTCGCGAAGATCCGTTTCCCGATGTTCCAATGGGTGATGACCGGAGTGGTGTTCGCGCTCCTGACCGGGTTCAATGCCGTCTATTCGAATTACGCGTTCTTCGCTTGGAATTTCCTGGGCGAGAAGCATTATGGTTGGGAGTCGGGCGCGCCGCTCTGGAAGAACGCGCTCATGAACCTGCTCAACTTCAACACTCTGTACTTGGGTTTGCTGGCCTTCACGGCCGCGACCGGGTTTGCCAGTCCGTTGACCTTCCTGGTGATCGCGTTCGCTCCGGAGCGCGGGGTGCGCTGGATCGAGTGGCTGTTGGCGAAACTCCTTCCTAAGAGCGAGCCTGCGCCTTCCACCAACGTTAAACCCCTGGGGGATGTCGAGGCCCGGGCGGATCAGCCCGCGCGTTGGCCGAATTTCCATTATTGGTTCAAGACCATATCCTTGGTCGCGGGCATGTTGGGCATGGGCGTGGCCATGGGCGCGACCGTGTTCGGGATCACCAGCCTGGTCAAAAATCTGGCCACCGCATCCATATTCGCGCTCATCCCCTTCTTCTTCTCCACGTTCATAATCAAGAAGGTGATGAAGACCATCCCGGCGAATGAATCGGACGAACCGGAGTTCTTCTCCATAATAAAGGAACTGCGGGAGCGCATCAACGCGGGACGCGCGGCCAAGGGCCAGAAGCCCATCCCCATGCCGGAGATGGTCATCGACCCCATGGAAGGGCCTAACGCTTATGCCACGGGCCGGGGTCCGTCCCACGCCTTGGTCGGCGTGACCCAGGGCATAAAGGAAATGACGCTGGATCCGGAGACTCTGCGCTCCGGCCTGATCCGGCTCATGGCCGCTTCCGATGCCGGCAGCAAATCTTTCAAAGTGTTCCGTAAGGCCATAGCCGGGTCCATACCGGGGATAGCCGCGCAAGCCTCTCCTTTGGAAGTCGCGGAAGCGCTCAAGAACGCGGGCACCGAGGATCTGCATGCACTGGGTTATCGCGCCTTGCGCGGAGTGCTGGGCCATGAGCTGAGCCATGTCATGGATCGGCACATGCTCATAGGCGCCATAACCGGGACCATAGCCACCGGCGTGGCCTTCGCCTCGTACGGGGTCATGTGGGCGGTGGGTCACGCTCAGGCCGGGGCCAAGAAGATCAAGGAACGCTGGTTCCCGACCTTGCCCGATCCGCGTATGGGCGTGGAGCCGATATCCGTGGGCGTGGCTGCGCAGTCTTTGTTCGCCCTGCTCAAGGTGTTCGCGGCTCTGTGGGGGCCGGTCGTGTTGACGCTCCTGCAGATGGGGTCCTCGCGCAGCAATGAAGGCATGGCCGACTCGGACGGCGCCCTGTTGGTAGGCGACGCGGAGTCTTTGGCCTTGGCCTTGGGTTTGCTCACGAGCTGGAGGCCGAGGAAGATCTCCGTTCTGGAGTCCATCCGTCTGCCTATAATCGCGGCCAATGCGCACCGCTATACCGTCAATCCGCTGCAGCAGATGCAGAACGCCGGCGTGCTGCCCAAGCTGGATGCGGCCACGCAAATAGTGGTGGGGAAGTCTGATGACTTCTTGTTCAACCTGTTCATCACGCATCCGGATACGACTCAGCGCATAGAGCGTCTGTACGATATGGCCGAGGCTCAGGCCGCGGCCCGGAAATGATGATGTTTCCTACCCGGACGCGCGCCGGCGCAGCGAGCGCGTCCTAGGCGAGACCCAGACCGCGTCTCGGCAGCCAGCCCCGGGGGCGCAGTACCGCCCCCGGGGTTTTCGTCCAATAGGCCCAGGCGGGCCCAGTCCCGGGTCCCAGGCTGGGGGACACCTAGTCCCAATGCTGATGGGTCGATTGCCTGGTGTTTTTTGGGACCTTCGACCCGTACGGGCAGCGCCGTCGGCCGCTATAATCTAATCATGAAGATACTAAAGACCTCGCTTTCTCTATCCATAATAGCCGCCATGCTGGGCGTCATGCCCGGAGTGGAATGTTATAGAGCTGCGGCGGCCACGATCCGCAACGTGCGCGTGCAGTCCCAGCCCGGCAGCATGGGCGTGGGCGCGGCGGATCCCTCCATCCAGGCCGGGTTCGTGCGCGTGCCGCTCGCGGGGCTTAAAGTATCTCCAGCCGTCCTCTCCGCGGTTAAACTATCGCCGGTGTCCCAGGTCATGCCGCAATCCCGAGTCGCGGCCGTGTCGGTGCAGACGAATCTGAACGTGGCGCCTCAAGCCATAGCCGCAGCCGCGTATTTCAGCGAGGCCCAGCCGGGCGCGCCGGCTCCGACCGCATTCCAGGGCCTGGTCCGGGAGTTGCCCGCGTTCGACAAGATGGCGCAGGGCGAGGCCAAGACCGGAGCGGATACGGATTTCCTGAGCCGCGTAGGAGCCTATAAGTCGGTCTATTCCAATGACAGCGGCGCGGTATCGGCCGGATCCATATTGGGCGTGTTGAGCAAGCTCACGCTTTCCTTGAGCAAGAAGGGCAAGCCGGACACCAGCCGGACTCCGGGCCAGTCGGGCCGGGACGGCAGCGGCCGGGATACGGATGAATTGGGCAACCAGCGCCGGGGCAGCAGCGAAGGCGGCCTGGGCGATACGGACGACGGCATGGGCGGGGGCGTGGGCCAGGACGGCATATTCAGCAACGCTTTCTCCTGGATACAGAGCATAACGCTCAATTTCGGCAAGAAGGGCAAGCCGGACCATAAGCCCGGCAATCAGCCGGGCGGACCGGACAATGGCGCCGACGGTCTCGATGGGCAGGGCAATCCGCAGCGCCAGCCGGGCAGCGGCGGTCTGGGTGATACGGACGACGGCATGGGCCAGGGCGGGCGCAATGACGGCAATTTTGCCGGCGTATCCTTCGGCCGGGGCATGGATTTCCGCAAGAGCCAGAAGCCGGACCTGGGCGGGACTCCGGGCCAATCGGGCCGGGACGGCAGCGGCCGGGACACGGACGAGTTGGGCAATAAGCGCCGGGGCAGCGGCGAGGGCGGCCTGGGCGACACGGACGACGGCATGGGCGGCGGCGTGGGCCAGGACGGCATATTCGGTTCGGCGAAGCTGCCTGGGTCCGCAAGCCGCGGTCGGGTCGTGGTCTTAAAGCCCCAGACTTCGCCGGATGACGACCATTTGGACCCGGATAAGAAGGGCGACTATCCGGATCCCGACAACCCCGGAGGCTCGGGTTCTCAGGATGAGCCGGTCGCGGATGAACCGCCCGGCGACAGCCATACCGATCCCAGCAAGGACCTTCCGGAGCCGAGCCTGCCTCCGCAGTCCGCGGATGGCTCCCATGACAGCGCAGCGGCCCCGCGTACGCTTGAGAACGGCGGCCCTGTGGACCTCATCGTGATCTTCTCCGGCACCCAGAAGCCGTTGTCCCAGGACGAGCATCTCTCTTTCGTGGATTTGAATAAAGGCAATGCGGTCAATCTCTATGCCCGCGCCCAGCAGGCCATGCTGGCCCAGATCGAGGAAGCCGGCTTGGAATCCGATACCATGGCCGCTTACAGCGCCACCCCGGTGGGCACCTACTCCCGCATCAACGCGGCCACCATACGGGTAGACGCGGATAAGGCCGCGCAGTTCCGCCAATTGCTCAGGGGCCGCGGCTTCTCCGTGTTCGACAACGAACGCCGCGAGATCGTTCAGCCCATACCCGTGGATCCGGAGACCGCCGATCCCTTGGGCCGGGGCGCGGTCAGCCTGGAAGAGAACCTGCGCATCGCCAACGCCGATTCGGTGCTGGCCATGGCCCGCAAGGCCTGGGGCGACCCGGAGATGGGTTTCTTGGGCCGGACCCTGCGCAAGCCCATCGGTTTGACCATCCACCAGCCCCAGGTCGGCGTCATCGATACGGGCGTGGACCTCAAGCACCCCTTGCTCAAGCGCGTCAAGGCCATGGTCAATATGACCAGCGGCGAGAGCGTGGACGACAACGGGCACGGTTCCTGGGTCACCAGCATGGTGCTCAACTACGCGCCTTGGCTAAAGACCGTCATCCACTATAAGACCTTCAACGGCGGCGGCGCCACCTTGGACGACATCCTCAAGGCGCTCACCGCGGCCGGCAACGACGGCAATCTGGTCATCTCCAATTCGTGGGGTTCCGATGCCGGCGATCCCAACGGCCCGGATTCTTTACTGGTCAAGAAGCTGGCGGAGGAAGGCCATATAATGGTGTTTGCGGCCGGCAATGCCGGCTCCCGCCCCAACACCATAGGTTCGCCCGCTATCATATACCATAAGGACGCCAAGACCGGCGCTATCCGCGTGGTCTCCGTGGCCGCCACGGACCGGGATAAGAAGGTCGCTTACTTCTCTTCCCGCGGTCCCGGCTCCCGCCAGACGAAACAGTTGCCCAATTACCCGCGCCGGCCGGACCTGGCCGCGGTAGGCTATAACACGGAAGGCGCTTGGCCCACGGATGTGGGGGGCGCGGACCGGGTAGACCCCGTGCTCGGCCCGCTCCGGGCCATCTCCGGAACCTCTATGGCCACCCCGGCCGTGGCCGGAGCCATATCCTTGCTGGCCATGCTCTTCGGCGTGACCAAGATCGGCGAGCCGCTGGACGCCGTAGTAAATGCGGTCATGGGCACCCTGACCAAGACCGGGCAGAGCGCCAATGACGAGGGCGACGGATTCATAGACGTGGCCGCGGCTTACAACGCGCTCAAATCCGTGCTGACTCCGGCCATCCCGGGCATCGCGTCCCGGCTCGTGCTCAACCTGGCCCGGCGGGGCTATGAGCGCTCCCTGCTCCGGCAGGCGCGGGCCGAAGCCGAGACCGTGCGCAATGAGTATCTGAGCCTGCGCGCGCAGCGCCAGGCCCTGTATGACCAGCTGCACAGCGGATTGTCCATGTACGTGCCGCATGGTTTTAAAAGTTTGGAAGAAGCCAATGCCAAACTGACCCAGGTGGAAGCGGCCCTGCAGCAGCTCGAGGCCAGCTATCCGGGTTTGGTAGGGCGGGCATAAAGGATCTCTTAAGGATTCAGGTGAAATGATATGAAGGCTCCGGTGCAAGATTTGACCATCTGTATCATAGAAGACGATGCGCACTTCCGTGAGACGTTCACGGATGTGATGGCCCTGCGCGGGGTGAAAGTCCGGGGCGCGGGCACGGCCGCGGAAGGCTTGGCCGCCCTGCAGACGTACCGGCCCTCGGTCATAGTGGTGGACGTGCGCTTGCCGGACATGAACGGATTGGACCTCTGCCGCCGCATCCGGCACTTGGCCGCGCTTCGGGGCATACCCGTGATCCTCATATCCGCGGCTTCCCGTTATAACGATCCGCGCGATCGGGTGGAAGGCCTGTTGGCCGGGGCCGCCGCTTTCCTGCCCAAGCCCATCACCATCGAGGACCTCTGGGCCGAGATCTGCGCCGTGATCAAGCGCCCGGCCACCGAGTTCGCGTAAGCGCAGGCGCGGTTTTTTTCTTGACTTGGCAGGATGCGCCTGCTATCATAAGGATGCCGCTGTCGCGGCGGACGTAAGATACCTTCCTAGATAGGGAAATCCCCAGGAGAGATTCGATGGCCGAGATCGAATTGACGGATGCGACTTTTCAGCAGGAAGTGCTCAACAGCACTCAACCGGTTTTAGTGGATTTTTGGGCGCCTTGGTGCGGGCCGTGCCGCATGCTTTCACCCGTCATCCATGAGATATCCGAGGAATATAAGGGCCGCGTGCGCGTGGCCAAGATGAACACGGATGAGCATCCCAATGCGGCCGGTACGTACCGGATATCCGCCATACCCAGCCTGTTGTTCTTCAAGGGCGGAAAGGTGGTGGAGCAGCTCGTAGGGGTCCATTCCAAGGCCGAGATCAAGAAGATAATAGAGTCGTTGTTCACCGCTGCTTAGAACCCGAGTCGCACCTGACTTCCAAGACTATAATCGCAGTCACTTCTCCCCATAGATGAAGCCCAGGCTATACCTGGTCGACGCTCACGCATTCCTGCACCGAGCCTATCACGCTCTGCCGCCTCTGACCAACTCCCAGGGCGAGCCGGTGGGCGCGTTATACGGCTTCGCCCGCATGCTCCTGCAGATCCTCAAAAAAGAAAAACCGGACCGCATCGCGGTCTGTTTCGACACTCCGGAGCCGACCTTCCGGCACAAGCTCTATTCCGAATACAAGGCCACGCGCAAGGAGACGGACGAGGACCTGGTCTCCCAACTCCAGCAAGCCCAGCAGATGGTGGAGGCCATGGGCTTCCACTGCGTGGCCCAGCCCGGTTTCGAGGCCGACGATCTCATGGCCACTCTGGCGCAGCGCGGCCAGCGCTCCGGTTATGAAGCCGTGCTGGTCACGGGCGACAAGGACGTGCTCCAACTCGTGGGCCCGGGCATCCGGGTATTCAATCCGACCCAGGGCGCGTGGCTGGATGCGGCCCAGGTCGAGGCCAAGCTGGGCGTGGCCCCGGGCGCGGTCGTGGATTATCTGGCCCTGATCGGGGATAGCTCGGACAATGTGCCGGGCGTGCGGGGCATCGGGCCCGTGGGTGCGGTCAAGCTGCTCAAGCGCTTCGGCTCCTTGGCGGAAGCCATAAAAGCGGCCAAGGCCCAGGATCCGGCTATCCCGGCCAAGACCGCCCGGGCGTTGACCGAGGGCGAGGCGGCGGCTCGGACCGCCTTGGCGCTGATCAAGCTCGACACGGATGTGCCCATCGAAACGGCGCCCGGGGATTTTAAACTGCCGGAGCCGGATGCCGGCCGGCTCAAGGCCATGTTCTCGCGTCTGGATTTCGGGTCGCTCTTGAAGGAGATGCTGCCGCGCAGCGGCGACGGGGCGTTGGCTTCGCCCGAGCCGGAAGCGCCGGCTGGGTTTGAGCGTACGCCGGTGAAAGAAGTGGCTTGGGAATCCTTGCGCAAGGATATCGGACAGGCTAAGGCTTTTACGATCACGGCCCGGCTCAATCCCAAACCGGATCTGGTCGCGGGTGCGGTCCTGGCCGCCTGGGGATTGCCCGACGGACGTACCGCGGTCCTGGATGAGGCGGCCTTGCGTAAAGACGCGGCCGCTGGGACCAAGCTCTTGAGCGGCCCGGCGTTAAAGGTGGGATATGATCTCAAGGCCACGCGCGCGGCTCTGGAGCGGGTCGGGATCCGGGCCTCGGGCCGGTTCTTCGATACCATGTTGGCCGCCTACTGCCTCAATCCGGCTGATTCCGGCCGCCGAGCTCCGTCTAAAGATCAGCGTCAAGCCCTTTTGGAAGGGGCGGCGGGCGCCTTGGACCATGAGGTCCAGGTGGAGGGCATGGAACGCGCGGGCGTGCTGAAGCTGTTTTCGGACATGGAGATGCCGCTCTGCGAGATCCTGCGGAGCATGGAGGCCGAAGGCGTGGCCGTGGACGGGGCCTATCTCGGCCGTCTGCTCGCCGAGTTCGAGGCGGACATCGCGTCCTTGAAGGATGAAATCTGCCGTTTGGCCGGCTCCGACATCAACGTGAATTCGCCTAAACAGCTCGGGGCCTTGCTCTTCGATAAGTTGGGCTTGCCCGTGCCGCACGAGACGGCCAAGGGCGGCCGTTCCACGGATGAGGAGGCCTTGCAGGCCCTGGCCGCCCTGCATGCCATACCGGCCAAGATATTGGATTACCGTGAGCTGGCCAAGCTTAAGTCCACCTATATAGACGGCCTGCTCGAACGCATCGATCCCAGGGACCGCCGGGTGCATACTCATTTCGACCAGACCGGCACCGCCACCGGGCGGCTTTCCAGCCTGGATCCCAATCTCCAGAATATACCGGTGCGCTCTCCGGCCGGCCAGCGCATCCGGCGCGCCTTCGTAGCCGAGCCGGGCTGCGTGCTGGTCTCCGCGGACTATTCCCAGATCGACCTGCGGGTGTTGGCTCACGGGTCCCAGGACGAGGTGCTCTGCGCTTCGTTCGTGAACAATGAGGATATCCATCGGCGCACGGCCAGCGAGGTGTTCCATGTAGCGCCGGAGGCCGTGGATAAGGAGATGCGCCGCCGGGCCAAGGCCATAAATTTCGGCATCGTGTACGGCCAGACCGCTTTCGGCCTGGCCGCGGAACTGGGCATCCCCCAGGGCGAGGCCGGCCGGTATATAAAGGATTATCTGGCCCGTTATCCCGGAGTCGCGGCCTGGGTGGCGGCCAATCTGGAAGCGGCCCGTAAGGACGGATTGGTGCGGACCCTGTGCGGCCGCATCCGGCATCTGCCCGAACTGCATGCCAAAAACACCGCGCTGCGCCAGTTCGCGGAACGGGCCGCGCGCAATACGCCCATCCAGGGGGGGTCTGCGGACATCATAAAATTGGCCATGCTGGATGTGGCTAAGGGGCTGCCGGGCCAATGGAAGGCCCGGATGCTCCTGCAGATACACGATGAACTGCTCTTCGAGGCGCCCCAGGCGGAGGCGTCGGAGTTCGCGGCTTGGGTCAAGAAGACCATGGAGGGCGCCCTGGCTTTGCGGGTGCCCCTGGTCGTAGACGTTAAGGCCGGTCCCAATTGGCAGGATATGGAGAAGCTATGAGCCGGGAGTTCTCGCACGCGCCCATGAGCTTCCGGCAGATGCCGCCGGGAGTGCGGAATCTGGTGATCGCCAATGTGGCGGTGTTCTTGCTGGCGGCCTTGTCCGGTCCGCAGTTCCATCAGCATTTCGGCTTGGTGCCCAAGCTCGTCTTGGAGCAGCGCTGGATCTGGCAGCCGTTCACGTATATGTTCGTGCACGGCGGGTTCTTCCACCTCTTCTTCAACATGTTCATGCTCTGGATGTTCGGCATGGCCGTGGAATCCGCTTGGGGCACCCGGCAGTTCTTGAAGTTCTATTTCATATGCGGATTGGGCGTGGCCGCGGTCTCCTTGCTGATAAATCCGCATTCCATGGCGCCTTTGGTCGGAGCTTCCGGCGCGATCTATGGATTGTTGGTCGCATTCGCCATGATCTTTCCGGACGCGGTCATATATTTGTATTTCTTCATACCCGTAAAAGCCGCGCATATGGCCGTGATCTGCGGGCTGATCGAATTGTTGGCTATGTCCAGCGAGGGCACGCACGGCGGGGTGGCCCGTTATGCCCATGTGGCGGGCATGGTCATAGGCTATCTATATATACGCTGGTGGGGGGAGCTCACGCTCCGCGCCAAGTCGGCATGGGGCGGATTGGCTGGGGGAGTATCCTTGCCCCGGCCGCGCCGTTCGGCCCGGCCCCGGCCGGCCGCGCCGCCCCCGGACGGCGCCGCCAGCATGGAAGATGTGGATCGCATCCTGGATAAGATATTAGCCCAAGGCCTGGAGTCATTGACCGAGACGGAACGCGCGGTCATGAAACGTTATTCCGACAGGATGCGGCATTGAAGCGGCGCGCTTTGACCGTGGGATTGACCGGCGGCATCGGTTCGGGCAAGTCCGAGGCCTTGCGGGCCTTCGCCCGCCTGGGCGCGGATACTTTGTCTCTGGACGAGGTGGCGCATCAGGTGCTGCGCAAAGGCGCGGCCGGCTACCGTCCGGTGGTGCGGGTTTTCGGCCGCGATATCTTGGACGCGCGCGGCGAGATCGACCGCCGGATACTGGGCCGGATCGTTTTCGGCGCGCCCCGCGCTCGGCGCCGGCTGGAGCGATTGACGCAGCCCGCGATAGCGCGCGAACTGCGCCGGCGTCTGCGCGCCCACCGGCGCGGCCTGCTGGTGGTGGAAGCGCCCTTGTTATTCGAGACCGGATGGGAGAAGGATTTCGATTTGACGGTCGTGGTCGCGGCCGGCTGCGGGAAGCGCCTGCGGCGCTTGGCGCGCCGCGACCGGCTGCCCGCGGCGCAATTGCGCCGCCGTATGGCCGCCCAACTGCCTGCCGCCGAGAAGGCGGCCCGGGCGGACGTGGTTTTGAGCAACGACGGGACCCGGCGCGGGCTGCGGGACAAGGTACGCGAATATCATAAGGCGTTCGAGTTGATCTATGGAGGATAGGAAGATGGACAGCACCACTACAGGAACCGGCGCTCCCGCCGGCACGAATACCGGAGCCAACGGCTCCTCCCCAGCCCCGGCCCGGACGCCTATGGCGCAGCTGGACGTGACCCAGCTCTCCAAGATGACCATCGCGGAGCTTAACGGAGTAGCGAAGAATCTCAAGCTGGAGGGCATCTCCGGACTGCGCAAGCAGGAGATGATAGCCAAGATCCTCGAAGGCCAGCTTAAGGCCAACGGCATGATCTACGACGAGGGCGTGCTCGAGATATTGCCCGACGGCTTCGGCTTCCTGCGTTCCCAGGAATATAACTATCTGCCCGGCCCGGACGATATATATATATCGCCTTCCCAGATCAAGAAGTTCGGGCTGCGCAAGGGCGATACCGTGTCCGGCTTCGTGCGGCCGCCCAAGGACGGAGAACGCTTCTTCGCCCTGCTTCAAGTCAAGAAGATAAACGGCATAGACTCCGAGCAGCTCAAGGATCGGCCCTTCTTCGATAATCTTACGCCCCTGCATCCGGACGAGCGCTTCTTCTTGGAGACCGAGCGCACCGAGCTTACCACCCGGCTTATAGACATGTTCGCGCCTATCGGCAAAGGCCAGCGCGGATTGATCGTGGCCGCGCCCAAGACCGGCAAGACCATAATCCTGCAGAAGATCGCCAATGCCGTGGCCACCAATCACCCGGGCGTGGCGGTCATGGTCCTGCTCATCGACGAGCGCCCGGAAGAAGTCACGGACATGAAGCGCAACATCAAGGGCGAGGTCGTGGCCTCCACCTTCGACGAGCCGGCGGACCGGCACGTGCAGGTGGCGGAGATGGTGCTGGAGAAAGCCAAGCGCCTGGTGGAAATGGGCCGCGATGTGGTGGTGCTCTTGGATTCCATCACCCGCTTGGCGCGCGCTTACAACACCATCAGCCCCTCCACCGGCCGGGTGCTTTCCGGCGGCTTGGAAGCCACGTCCCTGCAGCGGCCTAAGCGGTTCTTGGGCGCGGCGCGCAATATCGAGGAAGGCGGCAGCCTAACCATCATGGGCACGGCTTTGGTCGACACCGGCAGCCGCATGGACGAGGTGATATTCGAGGAATTCAAGGGCACGGGCAACTCCGAGATGTGCCTGGACCGCAAGCTCGCGGACCGGAGGATGTTCCCGGCCATCGAGATCAACCGTTCGGGCACGCGCAAGGAGGAATTGCTTTTGTCCGAGGATGAGATCAATAAGATCTGGATACTGCGCAAGGTCCTGGCGCCCTTGGCCTCGGTCGAGGCCATGGAGCTGCTGCGCGATAAGATGCTCACTACCAAGAACAACAAGGAATTCCTAAAATCCATGGAGCTGTCCAACTTATCGGAATGACTTTCAACAAGCGCGCGTGGCTGCTCGGGGCCGCCGGCATCCTGCCCGTCCTGGCCTTATGGATCGCGGCCGCGCCTCCGGCGGCCTCGGATATGCGCCGCTGGGCTATTTATTCCGTGATCACCCCGGCCGGGCCGGAGGAGCCGCCTCCGGCGGCTTTCCAGAGCCTCAAGCGGCTGGTCTGGGCGGATCATAAGTTGGTCAATGGCGAGAACAGCGCCAGCCAGCTAGCCAAGACCTACCGCACCACGTTGTCCAGCCTGCAGGCGACCAATAACGAGGAATTGTACCTGCTGGGCATCGGCCGCAAGATCAAGGTGCTCAATCAGGACGGTCTGCTCTACGAGGTCAAGAAGGATTCCGAAACCTTGGACCGCATAGTGCGCAAGTTCCATTGGGAGCCGCGGCAGGCCCGGAGGTTCAAGGAGTGGGTGGTCAAGGCCAATGACTTGCCCGGCTCCGCTTTGATCGGAGACTATGAGTTCATGAAGGGCGAGCGCATCCTCCTGCCCGGCATAAAGATAAACTTCGACACCTATCATTATCCGGTGAACAGCCCGCGGCTGAGTTCCCGTTTCGGAGTGCGCCGGCATCCCATATTCCGGGAGCGGCGCATGCATGTGGGCATAGACATCGCCAAACCCTACGGTACGCCGGTGTATTCGGCCCGCAGCGGCATCGTGCTTGAGGCGGGCTGGCGGGAAGGCTACGGCATGTTGGTCATCATCCGGCATGCCGACGGCTTCACCACCCGCTACGGGCACATGTCCAAGATATCGGTCGTGCCCGGACAGGTGGTGCAGCGGGGCAAGACCATGATCGGCCGGGTCGGGTCCACCGGCAATTCCACCGGGCCCCATCTCCATTTCGAGGTGCGCAACCGCAACGGCGCCCCGGTCAACCCCTCGGCCAAGATCGGCCGCCCCTGATCCCGGGGACACGCTACTCATTGATCGGATCGGGCCTGCGGGTCCAGCGTTGCGTAAAGCACTTTTCCGCGAAGTTAAGTTCTGCTGCCGTTCTTGAAGTTTTCGCCTACGGCGAAAGCCGTCCGCCTCAGGCGCAGCAACGCCGCTGATTAAAGCTTTAACGGCAGCCGCCGGCACCTGCGCTAACGCGCAGGGCCGCCGGTTCCGCGATCGCCTACGGCTCTCGCGGTCAATTTACACAAGAAATCTTACGTTACCCCGAGCGGGCCAAGCATTGACGATTACGGAGAATCTGTTATACTATCAGCAGGGTGGATATCCGAATCACACCCTCACTTCAAGCGCGTCTGCGCATTAGGCGGATAACCGAACAAGATATTTTCGATGTGTTTCTCGCGGGGAATTATAGTGCCTCTTGTGGGAAGGGACTTAAGAGGCTGGTCGGAGAGCGAAAAGCCCGCGGGAAATTGGTCATTGATTACATGGAGCAGGGAGAATTTAAGTATTTAATTATCGAGGCGCACTGGAAATATTAATCATGGCAAAACCAACTATAAAATATCTTAATTCGCAGACTATAAATATGATGCTGCCGGATGGAATTAATGTTCAAATTGATCCTGTCTCGAACGTCCTCTATATTAAAATCCGAGATGCCGAATCTGTTCGGACACGGGAAGAAAAACCCGGGGTGCTGGTGGATACCGATGAGCGCAATAGGCTGGTCGGAATTTCCGTTATTCAGCCGACCAAGGTGACTATCGAGCGCAGGAAGGTTTTTTATACGTTAGCCAAAAAGTTTCATATCCCATCGATCAGCAGAATCCGACCAGACCATATGGCAAAAGCCTACGCCTACGCGTAGACCTAATGTTAAGAGGGCTCGTGGATTTGGTATAATTAGTCAGTCGCCATTCTCCGAGTAAGGAAGACAACATGAAAGCTGGCATACATCCTCTTTATCTGAACTCCAAGGTGGTCTGCGCCTGCGGCAATACCTTCGAGACCCGCTCCACCAAGGATCTCATCAAGCTGGAGATCTGCTCCGCTTGTCATCCCTTCTATACCGGACAGCAGCGGCTCGTGGACACGGCCGGCCGCGTGGAGCGCTTCAAGAAGCGTTTCGAATCCACCGGCGGCAAGACCGTGGTGCGCAAGCCGGTCAAGTCCGCGGTCAAGAAGCTCGAGCAGGTGGGCACGGCCGCGACCCGGCGCCATACCTTGAGCACCGCTCCCAAGACGGAAGCCCCTAAGGCCAAAACGACTGCGGCTAAGAAGCCGGCTAAGAAGGACGCCTAGACCGGCTCTGCGTGCTGACCCCGGCCCGCCAGGGCCGGGGTCGCTCATTATATGGACCCCCGACTAGATAAGCTGGCCGCAGAGTTCCTGGCCCTGGAAGAGCGTATGGCCCAGGGCGGTATCCCGGCCGCCGACCTGAAGACCCTCACCCGCCGGCATTCTGAGTTGGCGCCCTTGGCCGCGCGGGTCCGAGAATTGGCCGGCTTGGAGAGCGAGCTGCGCGACCTGGAATCCCTGTTATCCGGAGGCGAACCCGAGCTGCGCGCCATGGCCGCGGCCGAGAAGCCGGTCGTGGCGGCGAAGGCTAAAGCCGCGGAGGATGCCTTGCGTCTGGACCTGGTGCCTAAGGACCCCAACGACGCCAAGGACGTGTTCCTGGAGGTCCGGGCCGGAGCCGGGGGAGACGAGGCCGCGCTGTTCGCCGCGGAGCTCCTGCGCCTGTATACCCATTTTGGGGAAGCCCGGGGCTGGAAGGTCGAGCTGGTGGACATGAGCAGCACGGGGCTTAAGGGCGTCAAGCAGGCCGTGGTCTACGTGCAAGGCAAGGAGGTCTATTCCTGGCTGCGGCACGAGGGCGGCGTGCACCGCGTCCAGCGCGTGCCCGTGACCGAAGCCTCCGGGCGCATCCACACTTCCACCGTGACCGTGGCGGTCATGCCCGAGGTGGAGGAAGTGGAAGTCGACATCAAGCCGGATGATCTTAAGATCGACACCTATCGCGCGGGCGGAGCCGGCGGCCAGAACGTGAATAAGGTGGAGACCGCCATCCGCATCACGCACGTGCCCACGGGCATGGTGGTGCAATGCCAGGACGAGCGCTCCCAGCTCAAGAACAAGATCAAGGCCCTGAAGGTGCTGCGCGCCAAGCTGGCCGACCTGCATCGTGAGAAGGCCGTGGCCGAGAACGAGCTAACCAGGCGCAGCCAGGTGGGCACCGGCGACCGGTCCGAGAAGATCCGCACTTATAATTTCCCGCAGAACCGCGTCACCGATCATCGTCTGGAACGCTCCTGGTATAATCTGCCCGCCATCATGGAGGGCGACATCGCTCCGGTGTTCGAGGCCTTGCGCGACGAATCCAAGCGTAAGTCCATGGAGAGCGGGCAGCCGTGAGCGCGGCCGGAGGCAAAAGCCAGCCGCACCTGCCCCCTCATCGCAAAGGTTGGCGGTCTACGGTGCAGGGCTGGGTGGAAGACGCGTCCGCGTTCCTGGATGAAAGGGACGTGCCCGAAGCCCGGGCCAATGCCGAGTTCATCATGGCCCATGTGCTGGAGAGCGGCCGAGCCGCGGTGGCCCTGCACGCGGCCCGGGAACTGCCCGAGAAGCAAGGCTATGATTTTTGGCTGCATGTGAAAGCGCGCGGCACCCGCCGGCCCTTGGCCTATGTCCTGGGCGATCAGGATTTCATGGGGTTGAAGATCCGGGTGAGCCCGGATGTGCTGGTGCCCAGGCCCGAGACCGAGGAATTGGTGGTGGCAGCGGAGCGCCTGCTGGCGGATTCCGGCCGGACGGAATTCCAGATATTGGAACTGGGTACGGGCACGGGCTGCGTGGCCATAGCCTTGGCGCAGCGGTTGCCCGGGGCCACGGTCTATGCCACGGATATCAGTCCAGCCGCTTTGACCCTGGCTATGCAGAACGCGCAGAAGCACGGCGTGAGCCAGCGCATAAGGTTCGTCCACGAAGACCTTTTCAAGCCCACGGCCCACGGGGCCGGCTGGGCCGACCTGGTGGTGTCCAATCCGCCCTATATCCCCAGCGCCGAGATAGCGCGGCTGGAGCCGGAGGTCAGGCAGGAGCCGATCCTGGCCCTGGATGGGGGCAAGGACGGCCTGTCGGCCATCCGGGCCATAGCCGCGTATGCGCCTAGACAGCTTAAAAAGGGAGGTTTCCTGGCTCTGGAGATCGGATCGGACCAAGGCGAGAGCGTGCGGGGCCTTTTGGCGGAGCATGGGTTCGAATCGGCCGCGGTGCGCAAGGACATGCAGGGGCATGACCGTATAGCCACGGGAAAATGGTAGATTCATGAAAATGGATAGATTCTGGATAGACGGGGGCAAGCCCCTGCGCGGCACGGTGCGCATGAGCGGGTCCAAGAACGCGGCCCTGCCCATACTCCTGGCCACTTTGCTGACGGACGAGCCCTGCCGTATAGATAACGTGCCTTCCCGTCTGCGCGATATCCGCACCACCTTCCGGCTCTTGGAAAGCCTGGGCAAGAAGGTTGCGGTCAAAGGCGATACGGTCCGGGTCCTGCCCTATCGCCGGCTTCTGATCCAGGCGCCGTATGAACTGGTCAAGCAGATGCGCGCCTCGGTCTTGGTTTCCGGTCCGCTGTTGGCCCGATTCGGCCGGGTCATCGTACCTTTGCCGGGCGGCTGCGCCATAGGCATGCGGCCCATAGACATCCATCTTAAGGCTTTTGCGGCTTTGGGCGCGCAAGAGACCGTGGAACACGGGGATATCATGCTCAGCGGCGGAGTCCGGCCCGGCCGGGTGCGCTTCAAGTTCCCCAGCGTGGGCGCTACCGAGAACATCATGATGGCGGCGGCCGCGGTCCCGGGCGAGACCGTGATCCAGAACGCGGCGCGCGAGCCCGAGATAGCGGATCTGGCCGATTTCTTGGAACGCATGGGCGCCCGGGTCCGGGGCGCGGGCAGCCCCACGGTGCGGGTGCGCGGGGCCGCGGTCCTGCGCGGGGTCCAGCATCGCGTGATCCCGGACCGGATCGAGACCGGCACTTTCATGCTGGCGGCCGCGGCCACGCAAGGCCGTCTGCGCCTGACGGGCGCGGCGCCGGAGCATCTCCGGGCCGTGATCCTGAAGATGCGCGAGGCCGGAGCCATGGTCCGGGAGCGCGCTGGCGAAATTCTGGTATCCATGCGCGGCCGGCCGCGCGCGGCGTCCATTGTGACGGAGCCTTATCCGGGATTTCCTACCGATTTGCAGGCGCCTTGGATGGCCTGGATGACCTTGGCCCGGGGCCGCAGCCGGGCCGCGGAGAAGATATTCGAGAAGCGCTTTTTGCATGCCGGAGAACTCTCGCGCATGGGGGCGCGGATAGCCGTGGCCGGAGACAGCGCAGTCGTCGAGGGCGTAGCCGCTCTTTCCGGAGCGCCTATAATGGCCTCTGATATCCGGGCCGGAGCCGCCCTGTTGGTCGCGGCCTTGGCCGCGCACGGCCGCACCGATCTGCAGCGGGTCTATCATATAGACCGGGGCTATGAGCAGGTCGAATCCAAATTGAGGAAAGTCGGAGCGCGGATAAAGCGCGTCAAACGATGACCTTCCAGGAGGCGCTGCGGGTCCTGTCGTTCCGGCAGGAGGAGACCATCCGCCTGGGTTTGGGCCGCTTGCGCCGCAGTCTGCAGCGTTTAGGCGACCCGCATAACGACTTGGCCTGCATCCACGTGGCCGGGACCAACGGCAAAGGCTCCACTTGCGCGATACTGGAGTCGGCCCTGCGCGCCGCCGGCTACCGCACCGGCTTATATCTGTCTCCGCACTTGAACTGCGTGCGGGAGCGCATCCAGGTGAGCGGCCGGCCCATAACCGAGAAGGATTTCGCCCGGGCCATGGGCGCGGCTTTGGCCGCGGACCCGGAAGGCGAACTTACTTATTTCGAGCTGCTGACCTGCGCGGCTTTCCTGCATTTCCGCAAGCTCCGGGTGAAGATCGTGGTGCTGGAGACCGGATTGGGCGGCAGGCTGGATGCGACCAATGCGGTGGACCGGCCTTTGGCCAGCGTGATCACCTCCATAGATATCGACCATGCCCAGTTTTTGGGCGGGACTTTGGCCCGGATCGCGGGCGAGAAGGCCGGCATACTCAAGCCCGGGACTTTGGCTTTCTGTCCGGAGCTTCCGGCCGCGGCCATGCAGGTATTGGCCCGCCGGGCCGCGGCTTGCCGAGCGCCTCTGCATGTGGTGCGTACCGCCTGGCCCGCCGCCGCGGTGGATTGGCGGCGCAATCGGCAGACCCTGCGGCAGGGCCCGCGGCGCTATCCGATAGCCTTGTTGGGCTCCCGGCAGGGCCGCAACGCGGCTTTGGCCCGGGCCGTGCTCGACGGCTTGGGCCAGGTTCTGCCCGTGAGCGATGCGGCTTGGCGGCGGGGCTTGGCCCGAGTGCGGCTGTCCGGGCGCTTCCAAGTGGTATGCCGGCGCGGCAAGACCGCGATAGTCGATGGGGCGCACAATCCCGAGGCCATGGGAGAGTTGGTCCGGACCTTGGCAGATTCGCCTTGGAAGAAACAGCGCCAGCTCTGGATCGTGGCCATGATGCGGGATAAGGACCGGGCGGCCATCATCGCACGCGCGGCTCCAGGCTTGCGCGAGGTGCTGGCTACTTCTGTAGCCCATCCTCGGGCCTTGCCGGCCGCAGATCTGGCCGAAGCGTTCCGGAAGGGGGCGCCGGGAGCCTGCGTGCGCGAACAGGCGGATCCGGCCGCGGCCCTGCGGGGCTGGCTCGGCGATCCGACCGCGCCTAAGATCGCGG
>JBAZVY010000007.1:26306-28437 GCA_041660645.1 Elusimicrobiota bacterium
CCTCGGCCTGCTGCGGGGGGATCGTCATGCCTAGGATCGCTTTCGGAGTCGACGCGGGCGGGACCTTCACTAAGATCGCGGCCGTA
Source organism: Elusimicrobiota bacterium (assembly GCA_041660645.1). Lineage (GTDB taxonomy): Bacteria > Elusimicrobiota > Elusimicrobia > UBA1565 > UBA9628 > UBA9628. The sequence continues at coordinate 26,393 of JBAZVY010000007.1, forward strand.
GCCGTTTCCGGCCGGGTCCTGCGCCTGGAGGAACTGCCCACGGACCCGGCTTGCGGACCGGCGGCGTTCGTGGACCGGGTGACGCAGCGCCTGGCGGGCTGGACCCGGCAGGGGCTAAGGGCGGAGGCGTTCGGTTTGGGCCTGGCCGGGGACGTGGATCACGGCCGCGGCACCCTGCGCGTGACGCCTAATCTGCGCGGTTGGGACGGGCACCCCTTCCGGGCCGATTTCCGCAAGCGCTTGCGCCTGCCCGTGATCGTGGAGAACGATGCCAACGCCGCGGTCTGGGGCGCGTACGCTACGGAATTGAAGCGCGGTCCGGCCCATGTGATCGGCGTCACTTTGGGCACGGGCGTGGGCGGCGGCATCATAATAGGCGGCCGCCTGCATCGCGGGGCCAGCGGCACGGCCGGTGAGATCGGCCACACCCGCGTGGCGGTTCCGGGCGAGCTTTGCCACTGCGGGTCCCGGGGCTGCCTGGAAGCCTACGCCGGCAACTACGGCATAGTGCGCACCGCCCGCAAGCTGCTGCGGGCCCGGCCCGGCCGCGGCCGCATATTGCGGCGGCTCTGCCAGGAGCCGGCCGCTCTCAGCCCCAAGATCTTGAAGCTCGCGGCCGACCAAGGCGACGCCTTGGCGCGCGAGGTTTGGCAGCGTACCGGCAATATGTTGGGGCTGGGCTTGGCCGACGTGGTCATGGTCCTTAATCCCGAGGTGCTCATGCTCTTGGGCGGCGTGTCCCAAGCCGGGACCTGGCTGCTGGACCCTATCCGCCGGGTGTTCCAAAGTCATCCTTTCGGCACTTCCCTGCGCCGGGTGGCGCTGCGTCGGGCGGGCAATCATAACGGCGGCTGCGTGGGCGCCGCGCTCTTGGCTTTGGAGGATGCGGCCTGCAGATAACCTGGCTCGCCGTCAGCCTCGCGGTCTGGAGCGGGGCGGTTGCGCCGGCCGCGGTCTCCGTGGGCACGGCGGCCGTGGCCGCGGTCTTGCCTCCGTCTCCGGCCGAAAGGAAATCCGTGGGGCCGGTGCCTGTCTGCCGTAAGGAAATCTGTCCGGCAGGCACCAGCGGAACCTCCGATACCGCAGGTGCGGAATTTCAGATGCCGCAGGCGCCGGCCGAGCCGCATCTTGATTTCGTGGCGGATAGCCTGGATTATGACCGGGCCGGGGCCGAGATCCACCTCAAAGGCAATGTGCGCATCCAGGAATCCACTTGGACCCTGAAGGGCGATGAACTCTGGATAGACACGACTAAGCGCCGGGCCCGTTCCGAAGGCTATCTGCTTTTGGAGGATGGGGTCAGCGCTCTGCACGGCAACGCCGGGGATTTTGATTTCTACGAACATTCCGGCGTACTTTATAACGCTTCGGCCGGGCATGGGGATTGGCGGGTGCATGCCCGGAGCATGGTCATAGATCCGAAGCGCAACGTGGATTATACCGGCGCGGATTTCACCAGCTGCAGTTTCGATCCCAAACCGCATTATCATTTCCATGCCAGCCGGGTCTCGGTGGCCCCGCGCCGGCGCCTGTTTGCGCGCAACGTGGTGTTCTTCGTGGGCAAGGTCCCGGTTTTCTATCTGCCGTTTCTGTATAAGTCCTTGAAGACCGCGCATTTCCTGCGGTTCCGGCTCCAGCCCGGCTATGACCGCCGCAACGGCGCCTTCATGAAATCCACGCTCACCAACCAGCACGGGCTGTATTGGCGCAGCAAATTATTCCTGGACTATTACAGCGCCCAGGGATTCGGAGCCGGCGGCGAGCTCCATCGCCGCGACGGCCTGGATTCCCGCGGCGTGCTGGGGGGCTACCGCATAAAGGAGACGCCTAACGGGCAGCAGCGGTGGTCCGTGACCGGCGACCTTTATCAGGGCTTCGCCAGTTCGTTCTCGCTCCAAGGCCGCCTGCAGGTCATGTCCGACGCGGATTTTAATAATAATTATGCGCGCTCCAGCCCTTTCCGGGTGACTCCGGACCTGCTCAACAGCGGAGCCGTGGTCTATCGCCTGCCCCAGGTCACGACCCGGCTCAGCTATTCCCGGCAG
>JBAZVY010000008.1:0-27701 GCA_041660645.1 Elusimicrobiota bacterium
AACGAGAGCATACTCATAGTCGAAGACGAGCCGGCGTGGGTGAGCTTGGTCAAGTTTTGGCTGGAGACTGCGGGGTATAAGAATCTCTCCTCAGCCGGTACCGGAGCCGAAGCCCTGGCTTTGGCCCAGGGTGCGCCGCCGGACTGCATACTATTGGACCTGGAATTGCCGGATCAAAGCGGCATGGAAGTCTGCCGCAAGCTGCGCAGCTTGCCGGCTTTGAGCCGCATACCTGTGGTTTTGTTCACCGCGCACAAGCGCGAGCGGGTCTTGGGCCTGCAGAGCGGGGCGGACTATTTCGTGGGCAAATCCGAAAAGCCGCACGAACTTTTAGCTACGTTGGATGCGGTGTTCCGGCGCCAGCAGATGGAAGAGGGTTCTTTGATCCAGGGCGATGTGATTTTAAAGTCCTCCTTGCGCCAGGTGTGGTTCAAGGGCGAGATGGCGGCCACGCTTACGCCCAAGATGTTTGTGTTTTTGCATGTTTTGGTCCAGCACAGCCCTCGGCCGGTCAGCCGGGCTGAACTGTATAAATTAGTGGAAGGCCTGGATGATCCGGGGTTATCCCGGGCTTTGGATGTGATGCTCAATAGGCTTAGGAACAGCCTGCCTTCGGAGCTGGGCGGCAGGATCGTCAATGTTAAGAATTTCGGCTATGTTTACCTATCGAATTCCCCGGTGACTCCGATCAATCCTGCGCCGGATAAACAGTAATATCGATGTAATTCAAAGTTACATTGATGTGAATTGACATAACAAAAACCGCCTGTTAAGCTACTAATAGCTCTTTAATTGTGGGCTTGACGATAAAGGCACACGGTCCGCTTCAGGCGGATCTCCCTCGGAGACGAGGGACCGGGGAAACCCGGGGTCGCAAAGCTACGGGGCTAAAGAGAAGCGTCTCTAAGCCGGTTCGAGCTGCCGAGACTAGACAACAGGCGTAGAGATTTCTCCAAGTTCGCCGGGTTGCCGAAGCAAAAACCGGGGAGGCCGGCCGTTTGGCTATCCCCGGGCTTCGACAGCCCGGTTATTTTTTTGGCTGAAAGATTAGCCGGCAGTCGCTTGCAGGCGCCTGCCGGCTCGTTCGGGAGCTGAGGTTCGGGGGAACCATGCCAGCATCCGTTAGTAAGTATAACAGAGATACTGCGGGAATCAAGACGGCTCCTGTCAGTGCCTGTCAGAAAATGTCACCGTTGGGTTCCCTCCTGGTTTGTCTCCTTATAATAGCCGGAGCCTCCAGCCTAGCCAGCGCCGGAGAATACGAACGGGCCGCGGCCGAGCTCTCTCGGGCAGCGGTGCGCAATCAAAAGACGCGCGTGGCAGTCATGCCCTTCCAAAACGTGGGCAAGCGCAATTTCCTGGCCGGGACCGTGATCTCCGAGAAGCTGGGCAGCCAGGTCATGGCCTTGGGCCAAGTGGAAGTGGTGGAGCGCACCTTGCTGGCGGAGATAATGCGCGAGCAGAAGCTGCAGCATTCCGGAGCCGTGGACCGCGGCTCCATCAAGGAATTGGGGCGCGTCCTGGGGGTGGAGGCCATAGTGGCGGGCACGGTCATGGAACTGCGCGACGGCCGCTTTGAGGTCAATTGCCGGCTGATAGAGACGCAGACCGCGCGGGTCTTGGCCGCGGCCATAGCCAAGGTGGACAAGGATTGGGCCGAATCTTTGTTCGACGATTTCTCGATCGGCGCCATGCCGGCTTGGACCAGTTTCGAGCTGGCCAGCCCGGCGGCCGCGGCCGAATTCGATGCTGGGGTCGAGGATTGCGGCGACGCGCAGGATGCGGTTATGGATATGGACCGATCTATATTGGATGTCAAAGCCCGGTATTGGGCGGGACGGCTCAAGGCCCGGGATATAAAACGCGACTCGCTCAAGAAGAACCCGGGCTCGGAGATACACGATCCGGAGTTGCGCAAGGAGTTCTACCGCGAACTGCACCGTTATTATGAGGAGCCGGAACTGCGGCCGCTGTCTGGGGCGGACATATCCCGGATGCAGCGCACGCAGAAGGAGATCGAACGGTTGGCCGAGTCTTGCGGCCTGTCCGGCGCATGACGCGGCAGGGGGTGTTTATGGGGGCATGGGTGCGAGTCGTAGCCATGGCCGGATTGTGCGTGTTCGCGGCTGGGTGTTCGGGAGTACAGAGCCGGCTGCGCGCGGGCAAGGTGCAGGACGTGATCGATCAGAAACCGGTGCAGAGCGGGTATCTGGAGGCCATCGGCATAGGGGCTTCGGATCCGGAATTGCGCAGCGATACCCAGCGCAAGTCCCTGGCGCGGGACGCGGCCATACTCAAGGCCCAGTATGAGCTGCTCTCTATGGTCAAGGGCGTGGCCTTGGAAGGCGGCATCAGCGTGTCCCGGGCCTTGGAGACCGACTCCAGCCTGGAAGGCAAGGTGCGCGACGTGATCCGGGGCGCGGAGATACTCAAGACCGAGTTCACTTCGGATAACGGCTGCGTGGTGACCATGCGTTTGCCCAAAAAGCGCCTGGAGCGGCTCATGAAGGTGAAATTCCTGTGAGCTCTGCGGCCGCGCTCCTGCCGGCCTTGCTCGCGGCGGCCATAGCCGGCTGCGCGCACGCTCCCAGCCGTCCCGGGGGCGAGGCCGAGGGGGTCATGGTCGAGGCCGAGGGCTGGGCCGCGGCCGTGCCCGGAGACGCGGCCGGCGCCTCCCAGCGGGCCTTGGCCGAGGCCCAGCGCCGGGCCGTGGAAAAAGTCACGGGCCTGGCCCTGCGCGCGAGTCTGCGCGTGGAGCAGGCCGTGGCCGTGGATCAGCGGATCTGGTCCGAGGCCGCCGGGCGCATAGCCAGCTACGAGATCCTATCGGAACTCGATGAGGGCGGGGTGCATAAGACTCGCATCCGGGCTTGGGTGGTGAAGCGCGAGCCGGGCGGCAGGTCCTCGGTCCCGGAAGCCCTGCCCGGGGCGCCCCGGGTGGCGGTGGCCGTGCGTGGACGGGCCGCGGGCAGCGCCCTGGCCGCGGAGCGGGGCATCCGCCAGGCTTTGAAGGCCGCGGGCATAACCGTGGCCGCGGCCCCGGGCCGCGGGGATGCGGCGCTTTCCGGGGAAGCGGACGTGGCCGCTTTGGACCCGGCCGGGTTGGAAGGATTCTTGTCTTATCGGGCCCGGGTCTCCGTGGAAGTGCGCGATCCAGCCAGCGGCGAGGTCTTGGCCGGCCGCAGCCGGGAAGCCTCGGCCATAGACTTGACCCGGGGGCTGGCCGCGGCTAAAGCCCTGGAGGAAGCCGGCCGCCTGGCCGGGCAAGCCGTAGCCGCGGACCTGCGCGCGGCCTGGTCTGCGCGCTGAAGCCGGGCCGCGGCTCTGTGGTATCATATCCACAAGCATGTGGAATAAGACCAGCATAATCTGCACCCTGGGGCCCGCGACTTCCGCCCCTAAGACCATTTCGGCGCTCATCCGGCAGGGCATGGATGTGGCCCGGTTGAATTTTTCCCATGGCGACCATGTCCAGCATGGCCGCGCCATCCGGTTGGTGAGGGCTTGTGCCGGCCGAGCCGGCCGGGCCGTGGGCTTGCTCCAAGACCTGCCCGGGCCTAAGCTGCGGGCCGGACGCATCCCGGGAGACGCCTTAGAGTTGCGCCCGGGTGAAGAGGTCTGGCTGGGCTCTCCGCCTCGGGCCGGGGCCAAGCATCTGCCCCTGCCGGACCGCCGCCTGCTCCGGGCCTTGCGCCCGCGCGGCGACGTGTTCTTGGCCGATGGCTCGGCGCATCTTAAGGTCCTGCGCGTCAGCGGCGACTCCGTATTGTGCCGGTCCCTGTCCAACGCGGTAGTGCGTTCCCGCTGCGGAGTCAATATACCGGGCGGAGATCTGGCCATCGCCGCTTTCACGGCTGCGGACCGTGAGCATCTGCGCTTTGGGCTGCAGGCGGGCGTGGATTACGTGGCCGTGTCTTTCGTGGCGGGTCCCGGGGACCTGCGCGCGGTGCGCCGGGCCATGTCCGGAGCGCGGCGGCGGCCTTCCGTAGTGGCCAAAATCGAGCGCGCCTCCGCCATGCAGGAACTTCCGGCTATCGTGCGCGAGGCGGACGCGGTCATGGTGGCGCGCGGCGATCTGGGAGTGGAACTGCCTTTCGCTCAAGTGCCTTTCGCCCAAAAAGAGATCATCGCGGAGTGCCGCCGGCAGGGCCGGCCCGTGATCGTGGCCACGCAGATGCTGGAATCCATGATCGGCAATCCTCGGCCGACCCGGGCCGAGATGACGGATATAGCCAACGCGGTGCTGGATGGGGCGGACGCGGTCATGCTCTCCGGCGAGACTTCGGTGGGCAAATATCCGGTGGAGGCGGCGGCGGCGCTGTCCGCGGTGGTGCGCGAGGCGGAATCCCATGTGCAGCCGCGTATCGAGTTCGATTACCCGTTCGCGTCGGTCTCGGCGCGGTCCATCGCGGCCTCGGCCGCGACCTTGGCCCAGGGCGTGGGGGCCCAGGCCATAGTCGTGCCTACTTTTACCGGAGACACGGTGCGCTGCGTCTCCCACCTCAAGCCCCGATGTCCTATAGTGGCTTTATGCGCTCCCGGGCTGGAGGGCGGCCTGACCTTGCTCTACGGGGTGCGGGCCCTGCCCGTGCCGGGCCTGAGCCGCGGCCTGGAAGCAGTGCTGGCGCGCTCGCGCCAAGCCGCGCGGCGGTTGGGATTGGCGCGGCCGGGGCAGACTATAGTGGTGTCCTGCAGTCTGCGCGGCCGGCGCGTGCCCGGCGACCGCATCGCGGCCGCGATCACGGTCTAGGGGCGCTTCACCAATCCGCGGCCGGACAACGCTTCTTGCTTCTGCTCTTGGGCAGGGGCTTGTCCAATCCGCGGCAGGGCGTGCGCCATATTTCCTTGGCGTATTCCATGATGGTGCGGTCGCTGGAGAAGCGGCCGGATTGGGCGGTGTTGGTTATGGAGGACTTGACCCAGGCCTTGCGGTCCAGATAGCGCTGTTCGGCCTCATTCTGGGCCCGCAGATAGTCTCCGAAATCCGCCACCACCAGGAAGGGGTCGTGGTGGAGCAGGTTGTCTAGGATCGGACGGAACAGCCCCGGATCCAGTTGGGAGAAGTGGTCCTTGCCGATGAGGTCGAAGACCTCGCGCAGGCCATGCACCCGGTCGATCCAATCCAGGGGCCGGTAGCCGGATGCCCATACCTGGTCCACTTCGTCGGCCTTGAGTCCGAAAATAAACATGTGCTCGGGGCCGATCTCTTCGGCGATCTCGATGTTGGCGCCGTCCAGAGTGCCGATGGTCAGCGCCCCGTTCATCATGAACTTCATGTTGCCGGTGCCCGAGGCCTCGGTGCCGGCCGTGGATATCTGTTCCGAGAGGTCGGCGGCGGGGAAGATGCGCTGGGCCAGGCTGACCCGGTAATCCTCCAGGAACACGACTTTGAGCTGGTCGCGCACGGATCGGTCGGCGTTGATGACGTCGCCCACGGAATTGATGAATTTGATTATGTGTTTGGCCATCCAATAGCCGGGCGCGGCTTTGCCCCCGATTATGGCCGTGCGCGGCACGAAGGCCGTGCCGGGATTGGATTTTATCAATAGATAGCGATGGATGAGGAACAAGGCGAACATTAGTTGGCGCTTGTACTCGTGGATGCGCTTGACCTGGACGTCGAATATGGAGTCCGGGTCCACGCTCAGGCCGTTGCTCTGGCGGATGATCTTGGCCAGCTCTTTTTTGTTTTCCTGTTTGGCGCGGTGCCAGCGTTCCTGAAAAGCGCGGTCGTCCTTGTGGGGCAGGAGCTTGGTCAGCAGGGTGAGGTCCGTGGGCCAGCCCTTGCCCACGGTGTCGGTTATGACGTCGGAGAGCCGGGGGTTGGATTCCAGCAGCCAGCGCCGGGGCGTGACGCCGTTGGTCTTGTTGTTGAACTTCTTGGGGAACATCTCGTAGAAGTCCTTGAACAGGGTCTGGGTGAGCAGTTCGGAATGCAGGGCGGATACGCCGTTGACCGAGTGGCTGGCGAGTATGCAGAGGTAGGCCATTCGGATCTTCTTGGGGTTGCCTTCATCGATTATGGACATGCGGCGCTGGCGGTCCGTATCGCCCAGCCAGCGGCTGGCCACTTCGCGCAGGAAGCGTGCGTTTATCTCGTAGATGATCTCCAGATGCCGGGGCAGGAGGTTGCCGAGCAGGGATACGGTCCAGGTCTCCAGGGCCTCGGGCATGAGGGTATGGTTGGTGTAGGCGAAGGTGTTCTGGGTGATTTTCCAAGCGTCTTCCCATTCCAGATGCGCGTAGTCCAGCAGTATGCGCATGAGCTCGACTACGGCTATGGCCGGATGGGTGTCGTTGAGCTGGATGGCCACCTTTTTAGGCAGGTCGCGGTAATCGGCGTTGTGCACGCGGAAGCGGCGCACGATATCGGCCAGGGAGGCGGCCGCGAAGAAGTATTCCTGTTTAAGGCGCAGTTCCACGCCGGCGGAGACCTTGTCGTTGGGGTAGAGCACCTTGGATATGTTCTCGGACGCGATCTTGCGGTCATAGGCCTTTAGGTAGTCGCCGTGATTGAAATATTCCAGGTCGAAGTCCTGAGTGCCCTTGGCCGACCAGAGGCGCAGGGTGTTGACCACGTCGTTTTGGAAGCCAGGGACCGGGATGTCGTAGGGCATGGCCAGCACGTCTTCGGTATCCACCCAGTCCACGGCCATCCGGCCGTTTTCTCCGGCGCGTTGGGTGGTTCGGCCGTAGAAATGGACCCGAATGGTGTATTCGGGGCGTTCTATGGCCCAGGGCGTGCCCAGGCGCAGCCAATTGTCCGGGGATTCCAGCTGGTAGCCGTTGACGATCTTCTGCTGGAATATGCCGAAATCGAACATGATGCCGTAGCCTACGGCTGGCACGCCCAGGGTGGCCATGGAATCCAAGAAGCAGGCCGCCAAGCGGCCCAGGCCGCCGTTGCCCAGGCCGGCATCGACTTCTTGCTCGCAGAGGTCTTCCAGCCGGAGGCCGAAGGCCTGCAGGGCTTTCTTGGCTTCCTTTTGTATGCCTAGGTTCAGGATGCCGTGCATGAGCAGCCGGCCGATCAGGAATTCCATGGACAGATAATAGACCCGCTTCATGTTCTGCTTGTGATAGCGCTGTTGGGTCTTGATCCAGCGTTCGATCATGCGGTCGCGCACCGCGTAAGCGGTGGTCATGAAATTGTCGAAAGGGGTGGCCGTATATTCGTCTTTGGCCAGTATGAAGGCGCGGCATTCCAAGAAAGATTGCTTTATGCATTCCGTGCTTAAACCATTGCGCAGGTGCGTGCCCGCAGGCAGAGGGACATAGGTGGATTCTAGGGTGGGCGCGGCGGACTTTTCTTTGATCATAGCATGGGTATAATACCTTTTTGGAAAAACCGGCGGGAAGGGCGGCGCGGGTTTTCAGTCCGGGCGGAAGGTCGCGGCCAGGTCGCTGCGGGGCAGGATCTTCCAATCCCCGGCTGGAAAGCCGGGTTGGACGCGGAAGCGGACCTGGATGCGGTCCGGCCCGAGGTCCAGTCCGGAGATGCGGTTGGCGCCGAACATCACCACCAGCATCTGTCTGGAGAAGTCCACCCGGGGCATAGGCGGGGGCCAGGCTTGGTCTCGCCAGAGACGGGTCAATTCTTCGTTGGAGTATATGACGGCCCCGGGGCTGGGTGCTTCGGTTGATAAGGGCCGGCCTGGGTCCGGGTTCCTGGTTGGGGCCGGTCCGGCCGCGGCCCGCAGGTTCGGGGTCCGTCCGGATACCGGGGCCGGGACGGGGCGGGCGGTCAGTCTGCGGGACTCCGCGGCCGTGGGTTCGGGGTCGAGGGCCGGGGGCAGGAGCCGGGTTATGCCCAGCTGCGCTTTCTGCTTTTCCAGCAATCGGTTCAGATCTTCGTTGCTGTAAGCCGGCGGGTCGGCCGGGAGTTCGCCGAAGGCCGAGCCGGGCGCCAGCCGCGGACTGAGCCGGTCGGGCGGCGGGGGCGGCTCGGGGTCCGGCGCGGGCGCCGGGCCCGCGGTCCGGGCTTGCAGCAGGTACCCGGCGAGCAGCAGGGCGGCCCCGCAGGAGGCTAAGGCGGCGATTTTGGCTGTGGCGTTCATGGGGCCTGAAAAGAGGCCGGCGCCGCGATTCGCGGCGCCGGCCGGTCTGGGCAGTTGAAGGTTCCCGGCCTTATGCCGCGGCCAGGACTTTCTTGCCGTTCTTGGCGGATCGGCCCAGGAGTTCTTCCCGGAGCAGATTGGCCCTGTCGGTCTTCTCCCACTCGAACCCGTACTCCTCGCGGCCGAAGTGGCCGAAAGCGGCGGTGGCCCGGTATATGGGCCGGCGCAGCTTGAGGGTCGAGATGATCCCGCGCGGGGTCAGGGGGAAATGCTTGCGGACCGCGGCTTCGATGCGGCTCTCGTCCACCGTGCCGGTGCCGTGGGTATCGAAGTACACGCCTACCGGGTCAGCCACGCCGATGGCGTAGGCTAACTGGACCGTGCATTCCGTGGCTAGGCCGGCGGCCACCACGTTTTTGGCGATATAGCGGGCCATGTAGCAGGCGGAGCGGTCCACCTTGGTCGGATCCTTGCCGGAGAAGGCGCCGCCGCCGTGCGGGGCGCGGCCGCCGTAGGTGTCCACGATGATCTTGCGTCCGGTCACGCCGGTGTCGGACACGGGGCCGCCCACCACGAACTTGCCGGTGGGGTTGATCAGGATCTTGGTCTCCTTGTCCATGAGGCGCTTGCCCAGGATGGGCTTGATGATGGCCTCGGCGATCTCGTTGCGGGACTTTTCGGTGATCTGTTTGCCGGAGCGGTCCAGGATATCCTCGGTGTGCTGGGTGGAGACGACTACGGTGTCCACGCGCAGGGGCCGTCCGTCCAAGTATTCGATCGTGACTTGGGATTTGCCGTCCGGGCCCAGGTAGCGCAGGTCGTTGGCCCGGCGCACGTCCGAGAGCTTGCGGCAGAGCTTGTGGGCGAGCACGATGGGCAGGGGCATGAGCTCCGGCGTCTCGCGGCAGGCGTAGCCGAACATGATGCCCTGGTCGCCGGCGCCGCCGGTGTCCACGCCTTGGGCGATGTCCGGGGATTGCCGGCCGATGCAGTTCATGACGCCGCAGGTGGCGGCCTCGAAGCCGTACTTGTGGTGGTTGTAGCCGATGTCGTCGATGACCTGGCGGGCGAGCTGGTCTACGTCTACGAAGGTCTTGGTGGTGATCTCGCCTCCCACTATGACCATGCCCCGGGTGATGAAGGTCTCGCAGGCTACGCGGCCGGTAGGGTCATCCTTGAGGACCGCGTCTAGGACGCCGTCCGATATCTGGTCACAGACCTTGTCCGGATGCCCCTCGGTTACAGATTCTGAGGTGAAATAGAACTTGCCGTTGTTGCGCTGCATGATTCCTCCTGCCTGCGGGCCCACCCGCGGGGATGTTGAATTGCCGGATGCTGCGTCTGTAGATGATATTAAATTTAGGCCGGGATGCTCAAGGCAGGAGTCTTTTGGCGAGCAGGCGTATGGGGCCGGCTTCTATATATACTGCCACGTTGGCCAGCAGCCACGCCGAGATCAACAGCCGATTTTTCAAGCTTGCGGGCCATAACTTTACGAGGGCCGCTCCGGCGAATATGGCCATAAAAGGAAAGAGCGGACCCCGGTAGCGGGGTACGGCATGGAATACCGCCAGCAGCCCCAGCACGATGCAGAAAACGGCGTATAGCGGGTATTTTTCCCGCCAATCGTGCCGGTAAAGGTAAAGGCCCAGCAGCCAAAAGGGCAATATCCACATATAGGTGAGGTCGTAGGCGGGCCGGAAGGGATAGAGGAAGAATCCTAGCTTCAGGAACGGAGCCAGCAGGAAGCGATACAGCGGTTGGCGGCTGAATAGTTCTACGCAGCTCTGCTGGTTGCGCCGGCGCATCTCGGTCTCGTCGCCGCCTTCCGGCGGCAGGGTCATGATATTGTGCTCGTCGGCCAAGCGGTCGCCTAAGCGTTGGAAGATATACACGTTGCTGAGATATAGGTGGGTCTCGGATTCCGTGGTCCCGATCACTAATCGGTGATGGATCTTCCAGTTACGATAAGCCCAGGCCGAGTTGAATGCGAGCAGGGCCAGGGCGATCATGAGGATCTTTTTCAGGTTGCCCTTGAAGTCCAGGTAGGCGTAAACGCAGACTATGGCGGCGATGAACAGCAATGATTCTTGACGCGTGGCGTATAGGGCGGTGAACGCGAGGCTGGCCAGCAGGTGGCGGCCCCGGACCAGGACATAGACGCTTAGGACGAGTAGGAAAGCATAGAGGTTCTCGCTCATCATCTCCGCGGGGATGATGAATGAATCATAGGAGACCGCGTAGATGATGCCGGCGGCCCAGGCCGCGCGCTCGTCGTAATAGAACGACGTTATCTTGAAGAGCAGCAGGCCGGTAACGCCGGCCAATAGTATTTGTATGAGCTTGGCGCCCAGCAGCGAGGGGCCGAGCAGCGCGCATATCCCGCCCAGGAACAGGGGATAGCCGGGCGGGCGTATGGAATAGGCGTTTTCGTGATGCAGGCCTTCTCCGTGGGCGAGGTTGATGCCCATGGACCAATAGACCGTGGCGTCGGCTATCGGGCCCTGGCGTCCTTCGGGCGTGAGCAAGGCATAGCCTAAGCGGAAGCCCAGGATCAGGGACAGCAATATGGCCCATTTATAGGGTTTCATCGTTTTGTGGCCACGCATAGGAAGTTGGAGTAAGGACGGCCGGCGTCTATGGGCACGATCCGGCTTTGGAATCCGCGGGCAGCCAGGAAATCGATCAATTCCGGGATAGCCAAATAGTTGATTTTGTCCCCTAGATAGATGGTATGGTCTACCAGCCAGCCCAGGATATATTTCCAGCGCGGCCGGTTCTGGACATCGACTATTATCAGTTTGCCTCCGGGTTGGATGGCGGCGCAGATCCTTTCCAGGAGGAGCGTCTGGCTTTCCCGGGAGGGCAGGTGATGCAGGAAATCGGTTATGATCACGGCTTGGGCCGATTCCAGCCCGATGCGGAAGATGTCTTCGCGCGCGAACGAGATGTTGCGCAGGCCGAGGGCGCGGGCCGCGCGTTCCGCGGAACGGATCCGGACCGGGGATAGGTCCACGGCCACGAGCCGCCGTTCGGGGCGCTGCATCGCCAGATAGTTGCTGAATATCCCGTAGCCGCAGCCCAGGTCGTATATCCGGCCGGCCGGGGGGATGGTTTCGGAGACCAGGCGATGGGCGAAGGCCAGCCAGCGATAACAAAAGAACAGACTGCCGCGGCCGATGCCGCCGTAAGCGCGGTACATCTTCAGGAAATCGCTGGATGGGGCGGCCATGAGGCTATTCCCGGATGTTGATGACCGCGGCTTCGTAGACCGTGATGTTCTCTTTGACGTTGCCGTTGGCGCCCAGGATGCAGTTGGTCAGGTGCACATCCTTGCCCACGGTCACGTTGTCGAATAGTATGCAGTTTTTGAGTACGGCCTTTTCCGCGACCGTGGCGCGGTCGCCCACCACCGTGTAGGGCCCGATCTGGGCTCCGGCCGCTATGCGGCAGCCCTTGCCTATGAGGCAGGGCGCCCGCAGCACGGCTTTGGGGCTTATGCTGCTGCCGCCTTCCACCCAGATGCCTTTGCGCAGTTCCGAGCCGGGGATATTGATGTGGGCTAGGCGGTCCAGGCTGTCGATCTGACAGCGGCGGTACTCCTGCAGATTGCCGATGTCGGTCCAGTAATCCTTGCAGTCGTATGCGTATATGGGCTTGCGCTGCTTAAGGAGCTTGGGCCAGACCTGTTTGCCGAAGTCATAGAAAGCCCCGCGCGGTATGTAGCGCAGGATCTCGGGTTCGAACAGGTAGATGCCGGTATTGACCTTGTTGGAGAACACGTCCGACCAGAGGGGTTTTTCCAGGAAGCCCTGGATGCGGCCGTTGCGTCCGGTGATGGTCACGCCGTAGTCGAAGCGCGAGTCCACGGCCTTGACCGCCATGGTGGCCAGGGACTTGTGGCGGCGATGGAAGGCGAGCATGTCGGTGAGGTCTATGTCCGATATGCCGTCGCCGGACATGACGAAGAAGGAATCGTCTTGGAGGAAGTCGGCCATGCGTTTGATGGCCCCGGCGGTGCCCAAGAGCTTGGCCTCGTGGGAATAACGGATCTTCAGGCTCCAGCGCGAACCGTCGCCGCAGTAGCCGCGGATCTGGTCGGCGTGGGCGTAGAGGTTGACGGCCACTTCCTTGATGCCGTGGCGCAGGAGATTATCGAGCACGTGGTGGATGACCGGGCGGTTGACCACCGGCACCATGGGCTTGGGCGTCTCGTAGGTGAGCGGGCGCAGCCTGGTGCCGGCTCCGGCCGCCATCACGAATGCCTTGATCATGAGAGTACGGGGGCGGCCCATTTCCGGGCCAGCTCGAGCAGTTCGCCCGTGCGTTTGGCCGAGTCGGATTCCGCGTATACGCGCAGCAGGGGTTCGGTGCCGGAGGGGCGGATCAGCAGCCAGTGGCCTTCGGCCAATACGATCTTGAGTCCGTCGGTCTGCACCAGTTCTTTTATCTCCGACCCCAGGATCCTTTTGGGCAGCTTTTTTATGGTCTTGGCGGCGAAGACGGCTTTGTCCGCGACCGGCTTATGGAGCTTGAAGTCCTGGCGCTTGAAATACGAGGCTCCGTGCTTGGCTTCCAGCGCCTTCCAGAGCTGGGAGAGGGGGCGGCCCGAAGCCGTGACCATCTCCAGGATCAGCAGGGCGCTCATAAGGCCGTCGCGCTCCGGCAGGCAGCCCTTCCAGGCGTAGCCGCCGGATTCCTCGCCGCCGATCACCGCGTCGCCCAGGGCCAGGCGCTCGGACACGTGTTTGAACCCGACCGGAAGTTCCTCGAAGGGCAGGTTGCGGGCCGCGGCGATGCGGGCGGAGATGTAGCCCAGGGATACCGACTGTACGATCTTGCCCTTGAGTTTCTTGCGTTCTAGAAGATAGTCCACGATCAAGGGGAATACTTGGCAGGGCGTGAGGTAGACCCCGTTCTCGTCCACTACGCCGATGCGGTCGGCGTCTCCGTCCAAGGCCAGCCCCATGAGGGCCTTTTCTTTCTTCACCCGTTCGGATAGGGGTTTGAGGTTTTCGGCTATGGGTTCCGGATTGAGGCCGCCGAACAGGGGGTCGTGCTCGGCATGCATGGCGAGCACGCGGGGCGAGCCGAGGGCGGCTTCCAGCAGGCCGGCGCCGGAACCGTATAGATAGTCCACGACCACGGGCCGCTTAAGGCGGGAGCGGATGCCGGAGATGTCGGCCTTGCCGCGCAGGTATTGCAGGTAGGCGTCCCGGCCGGGTTTTTCCTTGAGCTCGGCGCTGCGCGTGGGCTGGTTGCGGTCCAGGCAGGCTTCGATGGCCCGGGTCATGGGCTCCATGGCCGGCCGGCCGGCGCATTTTATCTTTATGCCGTTGTAGGACGGCGGGTTATGGCTGGCCGTGACCATCACGCCCAGTCCTTTGGTGCGTTGGGTGAATAGGCTGACCGCGGGCGTGGGCAGGGACTCGGCGAGCAGCATGGCGTTGAATTTATTGCCTTGCAGGACTTTGGCTATCTCGCGGGCGAAGGCGTCGGATTGGAAGCGCCGGTCATAACCTATGACCACGGGCCCGGCCCAGGGGGTGTTCTTGCGGTCGGGAGCCTTGAGTATCTCCTCGCGCAGATAGTCGGCTATGGCCTGGGCCACCCGGCGTACGTTCTCGAAAGTGAAATCTCGCGCCATCACGCCGCGCCAGCCGTCCGTGCCGAATTTTATGTCCATCATGGGATTCTCCTATAGCTGACTGTACGGACGCAGGTGCGAACCTCCGGCCAGGGCCGTGCCCGCGGATATCACGGCATGCGCGCCGACCCGGCAGCCGGGCCCGACCACGCAGCCTTTGAGTACGGCGCCGTCTCCGACCAGGGAATCGGCCAGGACCACGCAATCTTCCAGCGCGGCGCCTTTGCCGATGACGCAGCGCGGGCCGATGCATACGTGCCGGGCGAAGCGCGTGAAGTCCCCTATCCGGGCGCGATCGCCTAAGACCACGATGCCTTCCCGGTCCAAGGTCATATCGCGGCCCAGGCGCACGTCCACGCCCGCGTATAGGTTTGGACGCCGCCGGCGGCCGGGGCGGCCGCAGGGCGCGGCGCCGGATAGGACATCGATGTGGACTTGAAGGTATTTGTCCAGGGTGCCGATGTCCATCCAGTAGCCGCGCGACACGTAGCCGAACATGCGCGCCTCGGATCCCAGCATCTGGGGGAATAGGGCGCGTTCCAGGGAATAGTGCGTGCCCGCTGGGATGCGGTCCACCACGGAGGGTTCGAACACATAGGCTCCGGCGTTGATCGTGTTGGTGGCGATCTCGTCCCAAGAGGGTTTTTCCAGGAATCGGCGGATGCGGCCGGAGGGTTCGGTCTCGACTAAGCCGTAGAGCGTGGGGTCCTTGACGCGGGTCAGGGCTATGGTCAGTTCCGAGCGGTTGCGGCGATGGAATTTCAGGAAAGCGGATACGTCTAGGGTGTGGAGGATGTCGCCGTTGAGGACCAAAGTGGTGCCGTGGAGCTGGGGCTGGGCGTTCTTCACCGCGCCGCCGGTGCCCAGGGGGCGGGTCTCGTGCACGTAGCGCAAGCGCAGTCCCAGGCGCCGGCCGTTGCCCAGCATGCGGTGGAACATGTCCGGCTTATAGGCGGTGCAAAGGACGATGTCGCGGATGCCGTGACGCTTTAAAACCTCGAATTGATATTCCAAGAATGGCCGATTGACTACCGGCAGCAGGGGCTTGGGGAAGTCGCAGGTGAAGGGCCGCAGTCGCGAGCCTATCCCCCCGATCAGGATCATGGCGATCATGGGCGGTATAGTACAAAAAATATATACTATCGGACTAATGACGCAAGAGATGCGATCCCATCCCCGCGTGTTGGTCTTGAGCCTTTTGGGCCTGGCCTTGTTCCTGGCTTGGGAAGCGGTGGCCATGCGTTCCTATATCCGGGTGGAGAGCCGGCCGCCGGCCTGGGACCAGGCCGTGCATCTGGAGATCGCTTTGGATTATAAGGAATCCATACGAGTCCGGGATTGGTCCGGGCTCATGCATCTGGCGCCCAAGCCGGGGATGCCGCCGTTCCCTCCCATATATCATCTTTTGCTGCAGTATGCGTGTTCCTCTCCGAATCCGGCGGGGGCCGCGCTCTGGCTGAACTGGTACTATCTGGCGGTTTTGTGCATCGCGCTGTTCGCCTTGGCCTGGCACTTCCGTCCGGACGAGGCCGCATTGCTCGGCGTGCTGGCGTTCGTGAGCTCCCCGGCGGTCCAGGACCTGTTGTATACGCAGCTCATCGATCTGGCGCTAGTGGCCGTGGCCGCGGCCGCCTATTGGGCCTTGCTGCGCAGCGACGAGTTCCGGAACTGGGCCGGTTCATTGGCTTTTGGCGCGCTGTTCGCGGCGGGCATGCTGCATAAGTGGAGTTTTTTCAGCTATTTTTTCCCGGCGTATTATCTGGCCGTGAAGGCGCTGATCCGGCCTTGGGGAAGGCTCAAGGTCATAATGGCCATTCTGGTGGCCTTGGCCGGATTCATGCCCTGGTACTGGATACACCTCCCGGTCATGGTGCCGAGGCTGTTCCAGGCTACGGCGGATTTTGCGGTGCCGGTGTGGAAGGGCGGAGCCGTCCTTACCTATATGTGGGAGGCTATCAACGGCCTGGGGCCGTTGTTCTTCATCCTGGTGCTGGTGGGCATATGCGTGCCGCAGTATCAGCGCAACTGGCACCAGGGTTGGCTGTTGGCGGCTTGGGTGCTGACTTCCTGCGTGTTCTGGGTGGTGGTGCCCAACCGGCAGATGCGCTTCCTGCTGCCCGGTCTTTCCGGCTTGGTCGTGGCCGGGCTGGGGGCCTGGCCCCGCGCGGTGATATGGGTTTTGGCCGGATTCCAGTTCTTCACCATGGCGAATTATACCGCGGGCTGGGTGGATCCGGTGTCCATACCCATGCCTTTCCATACCATCACCTTGTTCTTGAACGGACCGGCGGCGCGGGAGGATTGGAAGATCGCGGAAATCCTGCAAACCGCGGAGAGACTCCGCGAGCCGGGCAAGACTTTCGCGGGCCTGACTTTGGTGGCCAATGCCCCGCGCTTCAACGGTCCGAATTTCAATTGGATGATGAAGCGGCTCCAGTTGGAACACGTGCGCATCCGGGGCGTGAACCGGCGGCTTTGTGAATTCTCCCAGTTCGTGCTGCTTAAGGACGGCAAGCTGGGGCCGGCCGGAGTGATCGAGGGACTGCCCGAGGCCGCGGATGTGATACGGGACCCGCAGGGCTGGTTCCAGGCGGCGTATGCGGAAGCCGGCCGCTGGCCTTTGCCCGACGGCACCGCCGCCGTGCTATATCAGCAGAGACGGCCGGCGGAGCCTCCGACGCGGACGCGGCGATTGCAGTTCGCGTATTTCGATACCGGGGCGTTCGCGGTTTCGGACCTGGCCCTGGAATTGGATGGCTGGGACCGGGTCCGCTCCGTGTATCGGCGGGCCACGTTCACGGCCCGGGCCATGCGCCTGCGCGGTCTGCAGATCGATGACCTGCGGGTGGAGTTGTCCGGCCTGCGTTTCGTGCCGGTATACGGGGCTGACGGGAAGAGTTGGGAAGATATCCGCTTGTTGAGCCTGGATAAGCTGGCCATCCAGAGCGCCCGGGTCACTGGAGACTCGTTAAAGGCTTTCTTGGAGAGCCGGGCCAAGGGATTGCGGGTGACCTCGTTGGAATTGGATAAGACGGCTCGGCTCAGCGGCACCTTCAAGAATCTGCGCGTGTCCGCGGAATTGGCCGCGGAACTGCTGTCGGATCCTCCGCGACTGCGGTTGGAGCTCAAGGGACTGCGCCTCGGGATATCCTCGGTGCCCGCGGGCGTGCGGGAATCTTTGGGCAATTTCGTGCAGCCGTTCACGCCCACCCCGGAGATGCCGTTCCTGATCGAGGCCGCGGGGTTGAGTTTTTCCGACGGCGCGGTAGCCGTCCCCGGGCCGGGCTTTAAGGCTGGGGCCGAAGCCGGAAGATGAGCAATTTCCCGTCGTCGTACGCCACCGGGAACCGGGCATAGAACCGGCTGGCCGTCGCGCCGCTCCGGTCCTGGAATATGCCGGTTTTTTCCGCCGCGAAGAATCGGGCCCCGCGGCGGATGTAATCGTCCAGTCCCGTCTCGGCTTGCGGCTGGGCGAGATCCACCCACCAGCCCCTGCGGTGCATCGCGAATAGGAAAACGGAGGGCGCGCGCTCGTTGCTCAAAAACAAGTCCGAGGGCGCGCTGATCAAGGCCGCCGCCGTTTCGGCCTTATCCAGGGCCGGGAAGCTCTGGCGGTACCAATGTTTGATCCGGAACATGCCGTAGGCCGGCATGTAGAGCGCGAGCAGGGCCAGGCCGGCCAAGGCCTGGCCGCGTCGAGGCGGCCGCAGGCTCGCGGCTTTGTCCACCAGGAAGCTCAAGCCTATGCCCATGAGCGCGGCATTGACCGGCGTGAAGGGCAGGGAGGTGTATTCATGGTGGAAGGCATAGCCGCCGTATGCGATCAGGGCGGCGGCTACGGACAGGAACCAGACCGCATAGAACATGCGGCGTTCTTTGCGTACCGTTATCCAAGCGCCCGCGGCCAAGAACAATAGCCCGGCATGGGTAGCGGCCAGCTCCGGGAATCGGGATAGGAACTGGAACTGCATGTAATAGCCTATGCGGGAATAGTTCAGCAGGCCTTGGAGCTGCGTTGGGTTGGTAGGCACTACATAATTGCCGCGGGATTTGGCGTAGCAATACCAGGCCAATACTCCGGCCGCGGCGAGCAGGGGGCTGGCCCAGACCCGCCAGTCCATGAACATGGCCCGGCCCCGGCGCTCCCACGCCAGCCAGGCCAAGGGCGCGAATACGTAGGCGGCCGGCAATTTGTGGGCCACGGCCAGGAACAGGCAGGCGGTAGCGGCCAGCCAGTGCTTCCAGGGCCGGGCCGGGCCCAGCGCCTGGCGCCAATGGTAAAGGGCCGCGACCGTGGCGCAAAGGGCTATGGCTTCAGGCTGGATGGTGCGGCCGAAGTATATCTCTAAAGGCAGGCAGGAGAACAACAGCCCGGCCCAAAAGGCCGGCCGGCGGCCGGAGTCTTCTTCCACCAGGAAAAACAGGTAGCAGGCGGTCAGGGCGGAGAATGCCGCAGATAGGATGCGGCCCCAGACGGCGGCCAGCCCGGCCCAGGGCCAGAGCAGTCCCATCAGCCACATGTACAGGGGGAATTCCGTGGCCGCGCGGCCGTCGTTGGGTCCATCCCAGTCGATCTGGGGCTGGAACAGGCGCAAGCCATGCTCGTGGAAATTGCGGGCTATGGCGGCGGTGTTGCACTGCCGGTGATAGTGGTAATCCAGGGGCGGGGTGGTCAGGCCCTTTAGATGCATGGCCAAAGACGCCGCTGCGATCAGGGCCAAGGCTAGCCGGCGCGATGGCGGGATCATTCTTTGATGGCGTAGATCTCGATCGTTCCGCCGCGATCGATCAGCGCCTCTACCGCGGTCATGAGCAAGCTCACTATCAGCAGGGGCGGCAGCAGCAGGGCGATGAGGGCGACGGCTATGGGATGGTCCCGGAGCGAGCGTTTGCGGGCCCCCGGAGCCTTCAGGATGTCGTAGAGCAGGTTTTCCGGGAACCCCAGGGCGTTGTAGAAGCTCTGCAGCCAGCCGTAGGGATTCTGTTCGAAGCAGAAATAGGCGGTCTGCACTATGCGGAAGGCGTGCCGGCTGAGCACGGCCTCCAGCGGTTTGGGGCTGAAATGGAAATAGTGGCGAGGGACGTCCAAATGGAACCAGTGCTTCCCGAACAGGCGGGCCTGCAGGCTGTCGAAATTAGGCACGGCCACGGCCAGCAAGCCTCCGGGCTTGAGCAGTTCGCGGGCTCGGGCCAAGGCTTCCACCGGGTTGTGGAAATGCTCCAGGGTGTGCCAAAAGATCACCGCGTTGAAGCGTTCCTTCTCGTGGGGCGAGGTCAGGAAGTCTCCGGTCGCCACATCCAGCCCCAATTGGGTGCGGGCATGCCAGGCCGCGGTGGCGGACAACTCTAGGCCGTGGGCTTCGTAGCCCAGGGAGCGCAAATGAGAGAGCATGATGCCGCGGCCGCAGCCCACGTCCAGCACGGGGCCGCGCGGGACGCGGTTGTGCAGCACCCGGGCGCGGCGCTGGCGGAATATCCGGGTCAGTATTTCGAAGAGGAAGTTGAAGCGCACGTTTTCCTTGCCGTAGTAGGCCTCCGGATACCAGCGGGAGGTCTCCTCGGCCGGCATGGGCGGCCAGGTGCGGCCGAGGCCGCAGTCCGGGCAGCGCAGGATGACGAACCCGGGCACGACCGAAGGCAGGGCGTGATGGGATGCGGCCGAGCCGCAGCAATGGCAGCGCGGAGTCTCTGCATCCCCGCCCGGGGTTTCTGGGGTGGAATGCGCAACAGGGTTCATCATAAGAGACTTAATTATATAAAATTGACGGATGCGACTATTTGCCCGGGCAGCCAGTATCATACTCCTGTCGGCCGCGCCCCTGCGGGCGCAGCTTTTGCCGGATGAGGCCAATACCATAAAAGTGTTCAAGGAGTGTTCGCCTTCGGTGGTGTTCGTTACCAACATCGCGGTGCGTCAGGACGCATACCTGGACGATATGGTCATCCCCCAGGGAAGCGGCTCCGGGTTCATCTGGGACCGCGAGGGCTACATCGTGACCAATTATCACGTGGTGGCCGGCGGCAATGCATTCCTGGTGACGTTCAAGGACAACACGCAATTGGAAGCCGAGTTGGTGGGCATGGAGCAGCGCAAGGATATCGCCGTGCTCCGGGTGAAGGCCCCGGCCCATAAGCTGCAGCCCGTGCGCTTGGGCGATTCCGGCCGGCTGCAGGTCGGGCAGAAGGTCCTGGCCATAGGCAATCCTTTCGGCTTGGATAATACTTTGACCACCGGGGTCATCAGCGCCTTGGGCCGGCAGGTCCGCGGCCTGGCGGGCGTGACCATCCGGGATATCATCCAGACCGACGCGGCTATAAATCCGGGCAATTCCGGAGGCCCGCTCCTGGATTCCAGCGGCGAGCTCATCGGCATGAACATGATGATATATTCTCCCAGCGGGGCCAGCGCGGGCATCGGGTTCGCGGTCCCGGTGGCGACCATCAAGAAGATCGTGCCCCAGATCATAAGATACGGCAAGGTGGTCCCGGCCGGCATCGGCATATCCGTGCTGCGAGACGACCAGAAACTATATCTCTTGGGCGATGTCCCGGGGGTGGTGGTGCGGGATGCGGAACCCAACATGCCCGCGGCCCAGGCCGGCATCCGGGGCTTGGGCCGGGACGCCCTGGGCCGGCTTGAGATCGGCGACATCATCGTGGGCGTCGACGAGCAGGCCGTGCAGGATTATGATGATTTTTATAGCGCCCTGGACCGCCGCAAGGTCGGCGATGTGGTGGAGTTCCGCTTGCTGCGCAACGGCAAGACGCGCCGGATCCGGGTCGGATTGGTGAACGTATTCTGAAGACCTGGATAAACCGCCTGGCCGTGCCCTTGCCCATACTGCCGCGGTATTTCTTGCGGCTGTTCGTGCCCATGTTCCTGCTCTGCCTGGGCATATTTACGGGCGTGCTCCTGATGAATAATTTTCTCAAGCTGTTCAATATGGCCATCATGAAGGGCATCTCGTTTTGGTGGATATTGACCTGTTTCGCCCGGATGCTGCCCTATTTTTTGAGCCTGGCCGTGCCCATGGCTTTCTTGGTGGCGACCATGCTGACCTTGGGGCAGCTCTCGGAGCAGGGCGAGGTCATGGCCCTGCGCGCTTCCGGATTCTCGTTCTTGGATATGACCTGGCCGTTCTTGGCCATGGCCGTATGCCTTTCCGCCGGATTGCTGTTAGTCAATCACAAGACCGCGCCCGAGGGCTTCCATTCTTTCCGCAAGCAGTATTCGATCGCGGCTCAGCAGATAGCCAAGGTGGACCTGCAGCCGGGATCATTCATGCGTCTGGGCAAATGGCAGTTCTATGCGCGGCATTCCGACCCTGACACCGGCCGGCTGGTGGGAGTCTATCTGGTCAAGGTGGATTCGGGCAGTTCGGGCTTTCGAGTCAGCGCCAAGGAAGGCATATTGGTGTTGGAGCGGGGCAAGGCTTTGAGCCTGGAGCTTTTAAACGGCACCCTGCAGCTGCCCAACATGGACCCGGAGAAGTTCACGGCCGGGCGTTTCGCCCGTTATCGCATGCGCGTGCCCGTGGCCGGCATGCCGGATACCCAGCGCTCCTTGGATATACCGGAGATAAATTCCGCGGGTTTGAAGCTGCGCATCGCCGATCCCAAGACCACGACTCAGCATCGCAATGAATACGCGGTGGAGCTGGCTTTGCGCAGCGCCGCGGCCTTGGCGCCCTTTATCTTCTTCTGGATCGCCACCCCGCTGGGGCTGCGGCTGAGCCGGCATGGCCGGGGCATGGGTTTCGCGGCCAGCCTGCTCGTGCTCATGGTGTTCTATGGCTTGCTGGCCGTGGGCATCGGCATCGGCCGCAGGCACGCGGCTTGGGCCGGCTGGGCGCCGTGGCTGGCGGATGTCCTGGGGCTGGCGCTAGGCGTGGAACTCACCCGGAGGGCCGTCTCTAAATAACATGTTCAGCATATTCGCGTGGTACATGGTGCGGCGCTTCTTCAAGCCCTTCTTTTTCGGATTAGGGCTATTCGCGGTGCTCATATTCTTGGGCGACATGTTCGATAAGATGCATCAACTGATGAAGAGCAGCGCCTCTTTATGGGTGATCGTGCAATACTTGTGGCTGGAAGTGCCGTATTGGGCGGTGCGCACCATACCCATGGCCACCTTGTTGGCCACGCTCATCGCCATCACCGGATTCATACAGAGCGGGGAATGGCTGGCGGTGCAGTCCTGCGGATTCGAGACCAAGACTTTTTGGAAGCCGCTGTTGTGGTGTTCGCTGGCCGTGACCGTATTGAGTTTTGCGGCCCAGGAGACGGTGCTGCCGATCTGCTACCATCGCGCGCGCCAGCTCTGGCGGGACCGCATCCATCCGGAATGGGAATGGGACATCTATTACAACATAGCTTTGGTGGCCGGTCCGAACCGCTTCATATTGGCCAAGGAATTCCGGCCCAAGGATGGCCGGTTGGTGCGGCCGATGCTAGACGACGTGGGGCCCGACGGCGTCTCCTATCAGTTGGACGCCAAGAGCGCGGTTTGGAACACGGTCTCCGAGCGCTGGGTGTTCCGGGAGGGAGTGGAGCGGCGCTTTTATAAGCGCAGGGTGGATGAGAGCGAATTCCGGGAGGTGGTGTCGGATCTGGACATCGCGCCGCGCAATCTCGTCCCGCGCACCACCAATCCGGATGAGATGAGCCTGTGGGAACTCTTGAAATATTCCCGGCGCATGCGGTTGATGGGGGTGCCGGTCACGGCCCTGCAGGTCGCGGCGCACGCCAAGGTGGCGTATCCTTTCATAAACCTGGTGATCTGCGCTTTGGGCATACCCATAGCCCTGCGTCTGCGGCGCAGCCCCAAGGTGGCGAGTTTTTGCGTGGCTATAGGCTTGTCCTTCCTCTATTTGTGGGTCAGCGAACTGGGCAAGGCCTTGGGGGCGGGCGAAAGGGTCTCGCCGCTGCTCTCGGCTTGGATACCCAACCTGCTGTTCGCGGGCTTGGCGGCCTGGCTCATCCGGCGCTGGGAAGCCTAGCGCGGGTTATTTCTTTTCTTCCGGAGCCTGGTCCGGGGCCGCGATTTTGCCGCCGCCGAAAGAAGCTCCGATCTGCACGCCTACGCTGATGGCGGCGGGCATCTTGGATTCTTTTTCCTGGGACTTGATCTGCACCCGGGCGGGCGAGACCATGGCGGCCAGGTCGACCGTGGCGTGCAGGAAGTTGAAGCCCGCGCCCAGGGTGTAGGAGGTCTTGGACCCGGCCAGGGCCAGGTTGCGCGCCAAGCCCGCGCGCAGGGGGATGTTGAGCCAGGTCCGGTTGAATACGTTGACCTCCGTGCCCAGGCCCACGTTCTGGGAAGCCACGCCGTCTACCGGGGTCAGGTTGCGGGTCAGGTCCGCGTCCAGGGCCAGGTGCCAGAAATTGAAGGGGCTTACGGCCAAGCCCATGCGGGTGTTGCCTTGCAGGGAGAATTTATCGGGTTCGCCCGCGAGCTTGGCTTGGTCCGGGTTGTTGAACTTGGGATTGTTGATGTTGCGCGAGGTCAGGCCTACGCGGGGCCGGAAGGGCACTACGGGCAGGGTCTTGTTCACGTCCCAGAGCACGCCGATATCCAGGCCGGGCTGAATGCTGGTGCGGGCATTGTCTAGGAACTTGTTGAATTCAGGGGAATCCGTGCGCAGCAGGAAGTCATAATATCCGGCTTTACCTACCAAGATCTTGAGGTTGGCGCCGGCCATCAAGCCGGGGGCAAAAGGCAGTTCCATGCCGTAGCCGCCTCCGATCTCTGTGATTTGTATGCCGCGCAGGGCCAGTTTTGAGTTGTTGAGGGTGGTCAGGTTGGCTACGGTCGCGTTGTTCACGTCTACTTTTGGTATGCCGGCTAAGTAGGCCATGTTGTTGACGAATACGGCTAATCGTTTTATCTTCAGATGCGCGCCGGCCGCGGCATCGGCGCGCAGGCCGTTGTCCGCGTGATTGAGTTTGGCTATGGCGGCGTCTATGTTGGGCTGGGTACAGATGCCGCCGCCGGGCGTGGCTTGGCAGGCGTCGCTTATGTCGTTAAGGTCGTTGGCGCCTTCCAGGAATTGTCCGGTTATCTCTATGTGCGCGTCTACTGGGATTTGGACGCCGGAAGGACTTTCGGGCCGGGCCAAGGTGGCCGGATTCCAATATGCGCCTACGGGGCCTTCCGCCACGGCCACGCCGGCGCCGCCCATGCCCATGGCCCGGGCGCCCAGCACATGCCACTCGGTGGCGTAGGCGGAGCCGGCCAATGATAGGGATACGATGAACGCGGAAAATAGTTTCTTCATGGGATTAGTATAAAAGAACGCCGCCGGGTCGTCAATATGCCCGGCGGCGTTTTAGATACGACTGGTTTTAGGAGCGGAGCAATTGTCGCGGGTCGTTGAACAGGCCGGAGGCCAGCCAAGAGGCCAGCTTGCGCAGGTTGAAGGCCAAGCCCGGCCGCTGGGGCAAAGTTATGCCGTGGGCTGAGGCCGCGGCGCGGATGGCGGCTTCATGGGGCATGTTGCCGTCCTGGTCCATGTCGCTGAGCAGCACTTGGGCCATGGCCGAGGGGATGTCCGAGGCCTTGGCCAGCAGGGTATGCACCACCAAGGCTTCGGCCAGGGCCGCGCCCGCGGCTTCGCCCAGGGCGGCCATGAAGCCTTTGCGCAGCTTCCAGGCGAAGCCCATCCAGGCTTGGCCTTGGGCGTGGACCTCGTCGTTGGCGCCGTATTGGTAATTGTTCTCCCCGTGGCGGATGTAATCCACGCCGTTGCGCGGGATCTTCATGAAGCCTTCCCCGATGATGGGGTTGTTGAGGATGTACATGGAGAAGATATCGCCCCAGCCTTCGCTGAGGCCGCCGTTGACGATGCCGCCCAGCATGTCATCCACGAAATGGCCGTATTCGTGCATGGCCACGGTATCGTAGGCCGAGTTTACGCATCTCTCGCTGGACTTGAAGAAGTTCAGGCTCGGGCGCCAGGGCGTGTAATAGGCGTTGCAGTCGTCGTCTATGTTCACGTTGACCGGGATGGCCTGGTCCAGGCGGGCATCGTTGAGCCCGTGGGTCTTGGCCCAGTCGTGTACCTTGGTGATCTGCCAGTAGCCGTTGACCTGGGCGATGTCTTCCTCGTTCATGCCCGCGGGGTTGAAGGTCACGGTGGTGTTCTCTCCGGCCTTGAGTTCCCCGGTCAACTGGAAGTCAGCTCCGGCTTGATTATGCACTTCGGCCCAGGAGCCGGATAGGGAGGCCTTGAAGTTCGTGGCTTTGGGGTCCGCGGTGAAAGTGCCGTCTTCTTTGGTGACCGCGGTCTTGCCGTTGTTGAGGCGCACGTTCAGCTGCTGTAGCGGGAGTACGGCCATGGCGGAGTCCGCCTTGGTCGGGCCTTTCACCGTGCTGCGGCCTAGTACCGTGCCCTGGGCGTCTGGGGCCGCGACTTCATCGGCTAAGGTCCCGGCGCGCGGGTCCCAGGCAAAGGCCTGGCCCGTGACTACGTCTACGGCTATGACCACCGGCGTGCCGGTCACCATGTAGATGTTGGCCGTGTGCCAGGCATTTTTGGAGAAGATGATCTTGCGCTCCAGGAACTCGACTTCCAAGCCGAAGGTCTGGGCCAGGGGGCCGAGGCGTTCGATGGCTTTGGCCTTGAGTTCTTCGTCCGGCATGCGCGGGACCGTGTCTATGCCGCCGGTGGGGTAGAGCTGGGCCATGGCCGACATGATTATGGGCTTGCCGCGCAGTACCTTGATGGTGAAAGAGAGGTAGCCGCCGTGCATCTTTATGCCATTGGTCTGTTGGTGGAAATAGGCGTAGATGGTGTCGGCTTGATGGCCTTGGCCGGCGATATGGCGCAAATGCACGGTGGCTAGGGCCGAGCTGGGGACGCCGTAACGGATCGGGTCGTTGTCCACCAGTTCGCGCAGGGCGCGTTCCACATCGGCTTCGCTGGCCGGATCGGCGGACAGCACTTCCGGGCTTTGGGAGAAGATCGAGCCCACGCCGTGAGCGCCCGGGACTTCGAAGCTCTCTATCGATATTCCGGATACTTTCTTGGGGTCCGGAGCCTGGGGCGCCGGGTCCAGGTTGTCCAAGACTGCGCCGTTGGGCAGGGCCACGGGCTTGGTGGGCAGGAAGCCGGTTTGCGCCGCGAGGGGCGCGGTGCGGGAGTTGTCGAATACGCGGCCGATGTTCAGTTTCGAGGCTACGACGGCGGCGAAGCGGGACAGGATGCCGCGTCCTGGAGCCGGAGCGGCGGAGGCGGATTCATCCGTGAGGAGCGCGGGCGCCGGCATAGCCGGGTCCGCGGCGGCTTGAGGCGCTAGGGCTGCCGCCTGCGGCGTGGCCGCAGCGGCGGCTCCGCTGGCGGCGGGGCCTTGCGCGGCGGATGCGGCGGCTTGGAACGAGCTGATGGGAGAGGGGGCTAAAGTCGGAAGCGGGCGGGATGTCAGCCCGGTGCGCAGCGATCCGTCGGCGAGACCGCCGGATATTATGCGGGCGCCTATCGAGGTGATCGGCAGCGAGCGGATGGCCGAGGGCGCGGCCGTGCGGCCGGAGTTGTTCCGCAGCGCTTGCGAGAAAGCGGGCAGAGGCAGGGAGGCTAGGGTGAGGGATAGGGAAATCAACAGCGCGGAACTCTTGGCTATATGTTTCATAGGAATCAGATTATATATGAGGAGAGCGGAGGTCTTCGTGAGCCATTGGGGGCAGGTCCGCGCTGGAATATGGCCCAGGTGGTTATGGGCCTAAGGGCTCACAGAGCCCGGGCGGGCAAGTTTGATATCATAGACGCCATGGAAATCGGCATAGTCGGTCTTCCCAATGTAGGAAAGTCCACGATATTCAACGCCCTGACCTCGGGCAATGCGCAGGCCTGCAATTATCCTTTTACCACCATAGAGCCCAATGTGGGCGTGGTCGCGGTCCCGGATCCTAGACTGGAGCGGCTCAACGAACTGTTCCATCCCAAGAAGAAGATCCCGGCCTCGGTGCGTTTCGTGGATATCGCCGGCTTGGTCAAGGGCGCGGCCTCGGGAGAGGGGCTGGGGAATAAGTTCCTCTCGCATATCCGGGAAGTCGATGCCATTATAATGTTGGTGCGCTTGTTCCATGATCCGGACGTGGTCCATACCATGGGCTCGGTCGATCCCAAGCGGGACGTGGAAGTCATAGAGACCGAGCTCATCCTCTCCGATCTGGCCAGCGTGGAGAAGCAGGTGGAGAAGGTAGAGGGCAAGGCTAAGTGCGGGGATAAGGAGGCCAAGGCCGCATTGCTCGTGCTCGAGCAGGTCAAGGTCGGGCTCTCCGCGGGCCAGACCGTGCGCCAGTTGGGCTTGTCCCCGGACGCGGTGCGGGACCTGGGCTTGCTCACCTCCAAGCCGGTGTTGTTCGTGGGCAACACGGACGAGAAGGCGGAGCCGGCGGTGGTGGCCCAGCTTGAGGCCCTGGCTAAGGAGCGGGGGGCCGGCTGCGTCACGCTCTGCGGCAAGCTCGAATCCGAGATCGCCCAGTTGGCCGAGGCGGAGCGCAAGTCTTTCCTGGCGGAACTGGGTCTTTCCGCTCCGGGCCTGGAGCGCGTCATCGTGGCCGCCTATAAACTGCTCAATCAGCAGAGTTTCTTTACCGCGGGCGAGGACGAGGTCCGGGCTTGGACCGTGACCGCGGGTTGGAAAGCGCCCCAGGCTGCGGGCGTCATCCATACGGATTTTGAGAAAGGCTTCATCAAGGCCGAGATATATTCCTATGCGGACATAGACCAACATCTTAAGGAATCGGTATTGCGGGATAAGGGTCTGATGCGTTCCGAGGGTAAGGAATATGTAATGAGGGACGGAGATGTCTGTTTCTTCAAATTCTCCCCGCCCGCGCGCTGAGGCCGGATCCGGCTCGGTTCGCTGCTCCCATTTCGGGGTCTGCGGGGGCTGTTCCTTGCAGGATCGGCCGTACGATGAGCAATTACGCCTGAAGACCGAGAAGGTCTTGGCCGCCCTGTCCGGAAGCGGCAAGCAGCCATTCACGCCTTCCT
>JBAZVY010000009.1:0-5295 GCA_041660645.1 Elusimicrobiota bacterium
AAGATACCTGATCTCGCCTTTGGCCTTGGAGAGCCATTCCGGCGCCGGCGTGCGGGACTGGAAGTGGCGGCTCTACGGCATGACCAATGGGCCTTTCCGGCTGCGGGCGGCCGCTAATTTCGGGGAACCCTTGGTGCCGCGGACCAACTACGCGTTCATGGACATGCTGTACAGCCAGTCTTCGCGCGCGGCCGTGGCTCGAATATTGCCGGGAGCCGGCATAGGCTGGCTTTTGACGCGGGAGCGCGGGCCGGACACGCCGGGATTGACCTATGCGGGCGAGGTGCTGTGGCCGGTGTTCAAGGTCTCCGGGGCCGTGTCCTTGGCTTGGCTTTTGGATGAATCTGCGGGCCGGGGACTGCCCCCCGGGCTGCCTTCCGGGCCGCTGCCCGCGGCCCAGCCTTTGCGGTTGGACTGGATCCGAGACGACCGCTATGAGGTGTCCGGCCAGGGCGCGGGCTGGGCGTTCATCGCCGAGCCCGCGTATCCCGGCTGGAAAGCATTCTTGGATACCGGGTCTGGATGTCAAGCGGTGTCTCCGCTGCCGGCTTGGGGGGCTTTCCAGAAGGTCCCGGTACCGGCCGGGCCCTGGCGCCTGCGTTTTGCGTATGACCCCGCTTCTTGGAGATGGGGGCGGCTGGTCACCCTGCTTACGCTCCTGGGTTTAGGGGTATATTGGTATAATCTCGCCATTGAGGATCCGGGATCTTAAGATAACGGCATTGTTGGGAGCGCTGATTTTCGCGCTCCTGTCCCCGGCCGTGTTCATGCCCGGGGCCATGCCCGCCAATTTCGGCGATCTTTACGCTTATCATTATCCGCTGCGGCACCTGGTGACCGCGGGCTTAGAATCCGGACGCCTGCCTTTCTGGAACCCGTATATTTTCTGCGGTCTGCCGCTATCGGCGAATTCCCAGGCCGGGCTTTTCTACCCGGTCGGATTGCTTGGACGCGTACTGCCTTTGGGATTATCGTTTTCGTGGGACTATCTTTTTCATCTATGCTGGGGGGCCTTGGGCATGATGCTTTTGGCCAGAAGGGAACGGCTCCGGTCGGCCACCGCCGCTTTCTTGGCCGGCATCTATGTGTTCTCGCCTTTCTTGCTTTACCGCATAACCGAGGGCATCCCGACTCTGCTGGCGGCCCTGGCTTGGGTGCCCTGGTGTTGGCTGGCCTTCCTCTCCTCGCAGCGAGCCCTTTTGGCCGTGGTCTGGGGCCTGCAGTTCTTGTCCGGACATCCCCAGTTCATGCTGGCCAACGGGCTGGCCATGGCGGTCTGGGCGCTCTGCCGCCGCGAGCGTTGGCGCTTATGGTCCGGCTTGGCTGCGGCCGGCGCCGGGGCCGCGCTCTTGACCGCGGTGCAATGGACCGCGACCTGGCAATTCCTGGGGCTGTCCGTGCGCCGGGGCTGGCCGGCGGCATTTACCGCGGCTTATTCCATACTGCCTCGGACGTTGTGGACCTGGCTCTATCCGAATGCGCTGGGCACCCCCATGGACGGGACTTTTTCCGACGTGCCGTCCGTGTTCTTCGAGTCCGCTGGAGTTTTCATAGGCTGGGTGGGCTTGGCCGCGGCCGCGTTCGGGGCCATGCGCGCCCGTTCTTGGCGGCCGTTCGTGCTCGTGGGCTTGGGCGTGTTCCTGGCCGCCGGCGCCCATAATCCGGTATATCTGTTTTTGACCTCGGGTCCGGCCGGGTTCTTGCGCACGCCCTCTCGTTATCTGTTCCTGTCTCTGTGGGGGCTGATCGCGGCCGCGGGCGCGGGCGCGCGCAGCCTGGAACCCCGCATCCGGCCCGGGCTGGCCGTATTCCTGACGGCGGCCGCGGTAGTGCAGCTCCTGGCCTGGGGGCATGGCTTCTTGGCGTCGGAGGATTCCCGGCGTTATCTGTCCGTAAATCCTGCCCTGGCGAGTTTCGTAGCGGGCCGGCCTTTGCGCGTGTTGACCGATCCTGGGCTGGCCAGCCCGGATAAAGTGATGTTGTATCGGGCCATGAACGTCAACGGCTACGACGCCTTTTATCTGTCCGGATATCCTGAGTTCGCGGCCCGCAGCGAGGGCCGTCCAGCCGCAGATCCCAGCCGTACCTATCTGAGCCGGGCGGATACCCCCGAGATGCTGCACGCGGGGGTGGCTTATACCATAACCGAGCAAGGGAGGCTGCAGGGCAATATCGCGGCTCTGCCCCTGGCTTATTTTGCCGCTGGCCCAGGGGTGGCCATGGCCAGTGGCCAGGCGGCCGTGTCCCTGCCGCGGCCGGAGCGTTGGCTGGTGGCTGGGGTTGTCCCCGCGGGCGCGGACCGCATGGTGGTAACGGTGCCGCGGTATCCCGGCTGGCGGGCCTGGCTGCGGTCCGGCTCCCGCACCGTGCCCGCGGCCTTGGAGCCGTGGGATTATTTTCAATCCATCCGCCTGCCGGCCGGCATCCGGACTGGGGAAGCGGTCCAGCTATTCTTGGATTTTCGTCCGAGCCTGTGGGCCTGGTGGGCCGGGATATCGTCCGCGGCTTGGCTGGTCTGGCTGGGGTTGGCTTGGCTGCGGGCCTCGGCCTGGGAGATGCGCGCATGAGCCGAAAGAGGATATCCATGGCCGCGGCCCTGGCTTTCACCGGGGGGTTCCTGTGGATGGCTGCGCGCAATGTGCAGTTCTCCGATCTGGGCAGCATCCTGGCTTCGGCCCAGTGGCGTTGGCTGGCGCCTATGCTGTTCGTCATCGGCATAGTCGATATCGGCCTGCGCGCCTTGCGCTGGCGCATCCTGTTGTCTAGGGCCGTGAAGTCCGCGCCTTTGGGCGAACTGTTCCGGCTTTCGGCCATCGGGCTGGCCGTAAATAACGTGCTCTTCGCCCGGCTCGGGGAGGTATTGCGCGGGGTGTTGGCCGCGCGGCAATTGAAGATCCCCCTGGCCACGACCTTAGCCAGCGTGGTGGTGGAACGCGCTCTGGATGTGGCGGCCTTGCTGACCTTGTTCGTCCTGGCCTCCGCGGGGCAGCCGGATATGGTAGCGGCTCCTATCCGTCGCGCCGGGATGCTGCTCTTGGCCGGGGTCGTGCTCGTGCTCGTGTTCTTCGTGCTGGCCGAGCGGACCCTGGAATCCGGAGGTTTCTTGGAGCGCAGATTCCGCAAGTGGCCTAAACTCCATGAGATCGTGGGGCATCTGGCCTTGGGCGCGGCCGTGCTGCGCCAGCCCCGGGCTTTAGCCGCGGTGGTGGCCTTGAGTCTGGGGTTGTGGTCCGTGGATGCCGGGATATATTGGCTGGGGGCGCAGGCTCTGGGGCTGGGTGGGACGATCGATTACCTGCGCGCCATACTCGTGCTTTCCTGGGCCGGGGCGGGAGCGGCCATTCCCGCGGTGCCCGGCGCCATCGGGACTTTCGAAGCCATGGTCAAGGCCATTCTGGAGAAATTCGGCGTCGCGGCCAATCCCGCGTTCGCCTACGCGCTTTTCCTGCATATGAGCATGTATGTTACGGTAACGGTCATGGGGCTGATATTCCTGTATCGGGTCGGGCTGTCCTTGGGCGGGCTTAAGGCTTCCTTGGGGCGCCCGGAGGGGCCGCGGGCATGAAGCTATCCTTGCTGCCGTATCTGGCGTCTCCCTGCTGCCAAGCCCCCTTGCGCTTCGCGGAGCTGGCCGCCTTGCCGGACGCGCATGCGGATATCGTATCCGGGCAGTTGGGCTGCACGCGGTGCGATGAAACTTATCCCATAAAGGATGGGGTCCCGCGCCTTCTGCTGGGCGGCGAGGGCGATGCTAGAGTCGCTAAGACCCGCGCCAGTTTCACTTGGGAATGGATGCGTTATCCCGGCTCCTTGGCCGAGGATGAGCGGGTGTTCCTGGAAGAGTGCCAGCTGCCGGCTGCGGAGTTCGCGGGCAAGCTGGTATTGGACGCGGGCTGCGGCATGGGGCGCTACGCTTTGGTGGCCCGGGCGTTGGGCGCGGAGGTCGTGGCCGTGGACCTGTCCGATAGCCTGCTGCGCTTGGTGGAGGCGGCCCGGCGCGATCCCAAGCTGCATGTAGTCCAAGGCGATCTGCTCCGGCCGCCTCTGTGCAAGGACGCTTTCGACATCGTGTATAGCCATGGCGTACTGCATCATACCCGGGATACCCGAGCCGCTTTCCAGGCGGTAGCGGGGTTGGCCAAGAAAACGGGGCTTTTGAGCGTGTGGCTTTACGGTCAGGCCGGCAGATTCGCGGACTTCGCCACTAATCCGCTGCGGCCGGATCGGGCTTGGGTCATGCGCCATCGCCGATTGGCCTGGAGCATCGTGGCGGTGCGCCACGGCTTCAGCGATTTTTTGCGGTTTTTCACCACCCGCCTGCCCCTGGCCGCTACTTACGCGGTGTGCTATCCCTTGACTTTGCTGGGCATGGTGCCGTTGCTCAAATATCTGACCTTCTCCGTGCACCCGGATTTCCGGGTCCGGTTGATAGAGAATTTCGATTGGCTTTCGCCGCCGTTCCAATATCATCATACCAAGGAAGAATTGGCGGACTGGTACGCGGAAGCGGGATACGAGGTCCTCCGGGTCCTGCCGCATGGGTTGGTGCCTAAACCCGGGATACTGGGCAGGAAGCGGCGTGGCTGAGCCGTCGGTAGTCATGGTCAGCGCCAGCTTCCATCCCTATGTGGGGGGGGCGGAGAAACAGGCCTTGGAACTGTCCGTGGCCCTGAGGCAGCGCGGGGTCCGGGTGCGGGTCTTGACCCGGGGGCGGCCGGGCTTGTCCGGGCCAGACGAGGTCCGAGGCGTGCCCGTGGAGCGGCTGGCCTGCTTCGGCCCCGGGTTCATCAACGCGGTCACTTTCATGTTGTCTTTGGGACGCTGGCTCTGGGTCCATGCCGCGGAATATTCGGTCGTGCACGTGCATCTGGCCGGATCGCCGGCCCTGCCCGCGGCTTTAGCCGGCCGGTTCTTGAAGAAGCGCGTGGTGATCAAGCTGGGCGGCGGCCGGGGCATCGGGGAGTTGGCGGCTTCATCCGGATCCTGGAGCGGCCGGCTGAAGCTGTGGCTGCTGGCCCGGCTTCGGCCCCAGTTCGTGGCCGTGACCCGGGACCTGGCCGAGGAATGCGTCCAGTACTTGGGGCCGGTGCCGTTGCGCGTCCTGCCCAATGGCGTGGATGTCTCCCGCTATAAGCCGGCGGCGCCCGAGGCCAAAGCGGCTCTTCGGCGCGGGCTCGGCTGGCCCGCAGGTTTGGGGTTCCTCTATGTGGGCCGGCTCTCCCCGGAAAAGCAGCTCCGGGGGTTCTTGCAGGCCTGGACCGAACAGGCGCAGGCTGCAGCCGCGCCCAGCTTCCT